>JAURCU010000037.1 GCA_030828305.1 Luteolibacter sp. | reverse complement strand
CCTGGCCGTTTCCGCCTTTGCCCTGTTCACCGTTTCCTGCGGCTGCCCGCAACAGGCTCAGCCTCCCGGCCTGCGCAAAATGCCAAAATTCAAGGAGCTGCCTTCCGCCCAAGAGATCGGCGGCAGTCCAATTGAGGTGGCTCCCACCAAATAAGGCGCCAACCAAGCCCAACATACATTCATCAAGCGCCCTGCCATCGCAGGGCGCTTTTTTTGGCACTTTTTGCTCATCTGTGTGCGATGCGGCTTTGACAAGACTCCGCCGCCGAGGCAGCTTTCCCGCCCGCCGCAGGGATGTATCCGCGGCCCAACGAAATCGCCAAGCATCATGGGAAAAAGTCTGTTTCAAAAAGTCTGGGAAGCCCACACGGTCGGAAGCCTCGCCGACGGTCGCACCCAACTCTTCATCGGAACCCACCTCATCCACGAGGTCACATCTCCGCAAGCTTTCGGCATGCTTCGCGATCTCGGACTCAAGGTAAAGTATCCCAAGCGCACCTTCGCCACCGTTGACCACATCGTGCCTACCATCAATCAGGATGCCCCTCAGGATCCACTTGCCAGCGACATGATGGAAGCTCTGCAGCAGAACTGCGATGAGTTCGGCGTCACTTACTTTGATCTCAAGTCGGGCAAACAGGGCATTGTTCACGTGGTCGGCCCCGAACAGGGCATCACCCAGCCCGGCACCACCATCGCCTGTGGAGACTCCCACACCGCCACCCATGGGGCCTTCGGCGCGATTGCCTTCGGCATTGGCACCACCCAGGTGCGCGACGTGCTCGCCACCCAGACCATGGCCTTGGCTCCTGTCAAGGTGCGCCGTATTGAAGTCAATGGCGAACTCCAACCAGGCGTCTACGCCAAGGATGTGATCCTGCACATCATTCGCCAACTCGGCGCCAAGGGCGGCATCGGCTACGCCTACGAATACGCCGGTGATGTCTTCGATCGCATGTCCATGGAGGAGCGCATGACCGTCTGCAACATGTCCATTGAGGGTGGTGCACGCTGCGGCTACGTCAACCCAGATGCCAAAACCTTGGCCTACCTCAAAGGTCGCCCTTACGTCGACATGAACGACTTCGACGCCACCGCCGAACGCTGGCTGTCTTTTGCTTCCGATGCGGACGCCCACTACGACGACATCGTCAAGATCGACGCCGCCGACATCGAGCCAACCGTGACTTGGGGCATCTCGCCCGACCATGGTATCTCGATTTCCGAAAATATTCCCGACCCGGCCCACGCTAAGAGCAACGAACAGAAGGCCACCATCGAAGAAGCCCTCAGTTACATGAAGCTCGAGGCAGGCATGCCCATCGACGGCGTCAAAATTGACGTCGCCTTCATTGGCTCCTGCACCAACGGGCGACTCTCCGACTTCCGAGAAGTCGCCAAATACATCAAGGGCCACAAGGTTGCCGACGGCGTGCAAGCCATCGTGGTTCCAGGCTCCCAGATCGTCGCCCATCAAGGCAAGGGCTTGGACAAGATATTTAGCGAAGCCGGCTTCGAATGGCGGGGCGCGGGTTGTTCCATGTGTCTGGCCATGAATCCAGACAAACTCGTCGGCGACCAGATTTGCGCTTCCTCATCCAACCGAAACTTCAAGGGCCGTCAGGGCTCACCCACCGGCCGCACCGTGCTCATGTCTCCCGTGATGGTCGCCGCCGCCGCAATCAAAGGTCACGTCACTGACGCCCGCAAGCTCTTCACCATCGACTCGCAAGCAGTCGCCTCCTGAGTCGCTGCAGGCGCAGCCACATTTCGACTTTGAAATTTAGAATCTAGAATTTTCCACATATGGCAATCGAACCTGTCACTCAAGTTACCGGCCGCGGTGTATTCATTCCCGGCGCCGACATAGACACCGACCGCATCATCCCCGCGCGCTTCATGAAATGCGTCACCTTTGATGGCCTCGGTGAGTTCGCCTTCTACGACGTTCGCTTCAATCCGGACACCGGCGAAAAGACCGACCACCCACTCAACGATGAACGTTTCAAGGGCGCCTCCATCCTTCTGGCCGGCGTCAACTTCGGTTGTGGCTCCTCGCGCGAGCACGCCCCGCAGTCGCTCAAGAAGTATGGATTTGATGGTGTCATCGCGGAGTCCTTCGCCGAGATCTTCTTTGGCAACTCCACCACCCTCGGCATGCCGTGCGTGGTCGCCAGTGCCGAAAACATCGCCAGGCTGCGCGCAGATGTCGAGGCGGACCCTTCGGTCGAAATCACCATCGACATCGAGAACCTCAAGGTTTTCAGTTCCAGCGGCATGGAGTTCAATGTCGAGATGCCTGCATCGGCCCAGGAAGCTCTTGTTTCCGGCCGCTGGGACCCCATCCAGGAACTCCTCGATAACAGCAGTGCGATTGAGACCACGGCGGAGAAGCTCTTTTACGTGTAAAGGGCTTCACACCCAGTCAGCGGTCAGCAGGGCCAGCGCCCTCGCAGCGCGCTATCGGCATTTCAGGCCACAAGCTTTCGGGGCCTTCGCGGGGCCTGTGATCAGAACCGCAAGGATGCCACGGCCCGCAAAGGGTCACAAAGTTCAACTGCTCCCTATGATCGAAACGTAGGGACGCAGGGGATTTTCGCGCAAGAACATCATTCTGAGCTCATCCGGGAACAAGCGCACCACGCGGCTCTCATGGATGAGGCATGGAAACCTGTTGGGCC
This sequence comes from Luteolibacter sp., assembly GCA_030828305.1. Lineage (GTDB taxonomy): Bacteria > Verrucomicrobiota > Verrucomicrobiia > Verrucomicrobiales > Akkermansiaceae > Luteolibacter. The sequence continues at coordinate 20,473 of JAURCU010000037.1, read as the reverse complement.
TCTTCTAGTCTTCACTGTATTCGGCGCTCACAACCACGTCGTCCTTGATCTGCAGGATTAGGGCGGTGCAGTTCCCTGATCGCTGTGACGACAACGATGTGATATAGACTCTGGTTGCTTCTATGGTGATCTGGGGAAGCGCGTATCCAGTGCCCTCATACTCTTCTGCCACAACTTTTTGAATGGAGCCGGAAGACGTGCCCGGAGGCAATCTCAACAGGACAGAGCGGAGAATGCGCTCTGAGGGTGGCGGCAGAAGAAAATTCGCTGAAAGAATGGCGCAAACAGACAATCCAACCACGATGGCTCCTCTCCTCAAAATCCGGAACCATGCCGCCCAATATAGCAGTCCGGTGATGGCACAGAAAGTCAGGTAGGGAAGAGTGAATGCCACAACTCCCAACCACTGATCAAGCTCGTAGGCAAGGTATCCGAGGATCGCGAGCAGGATAGCTGATAGAACTGCGAATAGTAACTTCATGTCTTCTGTCACCAACAGTTGCATTGAAGGAGCTCCCACAGGGCCCGGCATCAAAGAACTTCCACTGAGTTTGTGGATTTAGAGACTCAGGGAGTGATTGTCGAGCTCTCTACCAGCCAGAGTAGCCACCTTACTCCTGCCATTAGGCTGTCTGCGCCCGATCACGGGAAAAAGTCATCCGTCTTGGGGGGCTGGCACAGTCGTGGCACCCCATATCGTGCTCTTATCACAGGGGGGCTATTCGTTTTTCTTCCAGTATCGCTTGGGAGATGTTTGGATGCCGCCATGTTTGCACGCATTGGCACCCTTCTTTTCCTGTTTGTCCTGTTCCCACAAGCGGTTCACGCGGCCGGTTCCAAGAAGGGCAAAGCCCAAGTCAGCTTCCATTTGCAGGCGGATCTCGGCGATTCCCCAAAGATGGTTTATCCGATGATGGTCAGCGGCAAGCGAATGAACTTCAAACGCATGCCCGAGATCCAGACCACGGACGTGGCTGGCTACCGCGCGCTACCCAGCAAGAAGCATGAGGGCATTTATGACATCGTCATACTGCTCAAGCCTCATGCCTCCAAGCGCCTGCAAAACATCACCAATATCAACCGCGGCCTCTACATGGCTTCCCAACTCAATGGCCGCACAGGTGAAGCCATGCTGATCGACGCCCAGATCAACGACGGTAGCCTGGTCATTTGGGGAGTGGCCAACGCCGAAGACCTCCAAACCCTTGCAAAGGCCTTTAAGGGCACGGTTGATGTCGAGTGATTCACATGCCTGGTCACCCATGAGCTTTCGTAACCTGCTATTGGCCGTAGTGTCTTTTGGCAGCCTTCAGGCATCCGAGGATTTCTGCCTACCCACCGAAAACGACTTTATCTTCAGCAACCATCAGGAGCGCTTCTACATGCATACGGAGCGCTTCTTCGAGGGCGAGGCCAGTAAACCCTGGATGGCTGGCTGCTACGGTTATGTGCGCAACATGCGCCGCATAAACAACAACCTCGTCATCGGCACCCGTTTCCACGAGGGCATCGATATCAAACCTCTCAAGCGCGACACAAACAACAACCCTCTCGATAGGATCGGAGCCATCTCGGCGGGCAAGGTGGTGCATGTGAACACTGTCTCCTCGAAGAGCAATTACGGCCGCTACGTCGTTGTTGAGCACCAATGGGAGAAAACCAAGGTCTACTCCCTTTATTCCCATCTCTCCGAGATCACCTGCCAGCTTGACCAGAAGGTCGAGGCCGGTGGCGAACTTGGCATCATGGGCTACAGTGGGCGCGGACTCAATCGGGAACGCTCGCACCTCCACCTCGAACTCAACCTGCTCATCACGACCCGCTACGATGAGTGGTCCAAGGCCAATGGAATGATTAATCATCACGGCATCTTCAATGGCATCAACCTGAGCGGCTGCGACATTGGTCAGTTCTATCACGAGAAAAAGAGCAACCCCGAGCTTCAGTTCTCGGAGTTCATCGCCAGCCAACCCGTCTACTTCAAGGTTCTGACACCCGGCAAAGGCACGCCGGATTTCGTCAAGCGCTACCCCTGGATCTGCCATGGCGACACGAAAGACGCCCAATCCTGGGAAATCAGCTTCAGCGCAACCGGCTTCCCGGTTGCCTTCAAACCAAGCACCAGAAAGGTCACCAAGCCCTACATCACCTCCATCCGTCCTTCAGAGGAAATCCCCCATCAATACCAGACCCGCTACCTCGTCTCCGGAATCGGCAATCGCGCCAGCCTTGGCAGCAACGGTCTGAAGCTCGTCAACATGCTGATGGATAACTTTTAGGCGGCCACATACGTATTGCAAACCAGTGGCTAGAAACTAATACCAGAACACTCATGTCTGACTCCATTAACGATAAAATGGCCACACTCGGCCTCACTCTGCCCGAAGTTCCCCTCCCAGTCGCCGCCTACGTCAACTGTGTGCGCAGCGGCAACCTCCTGCATCTCTCCGGTGGTCTGCCGATCAGGGCCGACGGCAGCATGATTACCGGCAAGATTCCCACCGATCTCACGCCTGAAGAGGGCCAAGAAGCGGCCCGCCTGTGCATTCTCAACCGACTGGCTGTGGTCAAGCAAGAGATCGGCTCGCTGGACAAGGTGAAGCAGATCGTCGCTCTCAACGGCTTTGTGAATTCCGAGCCTGACTTCCAAGGCCACCCGGTGGTGATCAATGGGGCTTCCGAACTTCTCCTCCAAGTCTTCGGCGACAGGGGAAAGCATTCCCGCACAGCCCTGGGAGCCGCCTCCCTACCGCTGGGCGTGGCGGTGGAGATCAATTTGGTCGTCGAAGTCGAGTGAGCTCCAGCAGAGCTGGCGCTTGACTATCAATGCTGGTTATTGTTCATTTGATCAGTTAATGGCTGTCTCGTCCGAAAAGAAGCTGAACCTCAATCCCAAAGAGGCGCTTCGCAAGCATTTCGGCTTTGAGGGTTTCCTGAGCGGTCAGCAAGAGGTTATTGGCCAGATTGTCTCGGGCCGTGACGGACTGGTGGTGATGCCCACCGGCGGCGGTAAGTCGCTCTGCTATCAGGTGCCGGCCCTCTGCTTCGAGGGGGTGACGCTGGTCATCTCTCCTCTCATTGCCTTGATGAAGGATCAGGTGGACGCACTGCTCGCCCGCGAGATTCCAGCCACCTTGATCAACTCTTCGCTGAGTTGGGAGCAACAGCAGCAACGCATGGAGGCCATGGCCCGCGGAGAGTTCAAACTCGTCTACGTCGCACCCGAGCGTTTCCGCGCACCGAGCTTTTTGCGCGCCCTTGAGGATGTCGAGATTTCGCTGTTCGCAATCGACGAAGCACACTGCCTGAGCCAGTGGGGCCATGACTTCCGACCCGACTACCTGCGACTTGGCAAGGCTCTGAGGAAACTCGGCCGCCCCCAATGCGTCGCACTCACCGCCACCGCCACCCCAGTGGTACGCAGCGACATCAGCGAAGTGCTTAACTTGCGCGATCCCTTCGAGCAGATCAGCGGTTTCTCACGCCCCAATCTCTCACTGGCCATCCGAGCGGTCGACAAAAGCAGTGACAAGAATGAACGCCTGCGTGCCATCATTGGAAAACACCACACCGGTATCATCTACTGCGCGACCCGCAAAAAGGTCGAGAGTGTCTCCGAGATCCTCGCCAGTTGGGGCATCAAGTGCATGGCCTACCACGGTGGCATGAGCGAGCGCGAGCGCGACGATGCGCAGAACACCTTCATTCGCGGTGAAGCCGATATCGCGGTTGCCACCAACGCTTTTGGCATGGGAATCGATCGCTCTGATGTCCGCTTTGTCGTCCACTACGAGATTCCGGGAAGTGTGGAAGCCTACTATCAGGAGGCGGGACGCGCGGGGCGCGATGGCGAAGCCGCCGTCTGTGAATTGTTCTTCAACTACGCGGATACCCGCACCCAGGAATTCTTCATCGAGGGCACCAATCCCGGAGCCCAGAACATCAGGCGTGTCTACGAAACCCTACAACAACACGCCAACGAGCAGCACGAGATCCAGCTCAGTATCGACGAGCTCAGTGCCGCTGTTGGCCTGAAAAATGGCATGACGGTGGGAAGCGCGCTCGGCATCCTGGCCCGCGGCGGCACCATCGAGCGCTTTGACATACCCGGCAGCCGTCGTCGCGCCACCCGCTTGCGAAGACCGGAACTCAAGGCCGAAGAGCTCGAGCTGGATGAAGAAGCCCTTGAAGAGAAAGAGCAGCGCGACCGCGACAAGCTCAAGGCCATGATCGAGCTCTGCTACGCCCAACAATGCCGGCAACAGTGGATCCTGAATTACTTTGGCGAGCACGACCCGGGCAGCTGCGGCAGCTGCGATATCTGCCGTAATCAGGGCCCAGGAGAGCGCAAGGCCCCAAGCAAGGAGCAGGAACTCATCGTGCGCAAGGCGCTGAGTGGAGTGGCCCGCATGTCCAGGCGCACCAACAGTGGCTGGCAGGGTCGCTATGGTCGTGGGCGCATCGTGCAGATGCTCGCCGGCAGCAAATCGCAAGAAATCCTTTCCGCCCGCCTGGACCAACTCAGCACCCACGGCCTGCTCAAGAAGCTGGGGGCGGGCTTTCTCAACCGCCTGATGCGCAGCCTCGCCGAGGCCGGACTGGTGAAGACCGAGACGGAGGGCGACTACCCCCTGCTGACCCTCACCGAAAACGGTGAAAAAGCGATGCAAGGAGAACTCGAATACCAGTTATTATGGCCCGAGAAGCCCAAGCCGGAGAGCAAGATCGAACTCAAGGACAAGGGCTTCAACCCGCAGCTCTATGGCCACTTGCGCGACCTTCGCACAAAACTGGCCAAGCAGCAGAAGTTGCCACCCTACGTCATCTTCAGCAACAAAACCCTGGAAGCCCTCACCCGCTACCAACCCAAGGATGTGGCAAGTGCCCTCAAGGTGCCCGGCATCGGGGAAACCAAGCTGCAGCGCTATGGCGAGCCCTTCCTCGAGACCATCCGCATGTGGCAACAGTCGAAGTGACTTTCAAAACCGCCAAGGCCCTCTAGAGTGGGCTCGTGCTCACCTCCCTGCGCCTACAGGACTTCCGCTGCTTCGAGTCGCTCGATCTCGAAGCACCCGAAGCGGGCGCCATTCTGATTGGCGACAACGCCCAGGGAAAAACCTCCATTCTCGAGGCCATCTGCATGCTGGTACGCCTGCATTCGCCGCGCACCCACCGCATGGGCAGCTTGGCGCGCTTTAGCACGAGGGGCTTCGGCATCGCCGGTAACCCGTGGCGAAGTGAGCGCCAAGTTCGCCATTCCCGCGAGGGCATGCAGATGCAGGTGGAGGGGGAACTCCGCCTCAAGAAGTCCGACTACCTGAGAGATGGTGGGCGCATTGTGTGGTTGGGCAATGAAGACCTGGAACTGGTGCGCGGTTCAGGCGAAGGCCGCCGCCGCTATCTTGACTTCATCGGCTCCCAACTCGAGCCGGACTACCTTCACGCCTGGTCGCGCTACCGCCGAGCCCTGCAGGCTAAAAACCTACTGCTCAAAGAAAGCCAACTTCGCAACTCCGAGATTCACGCCTACGAGGAAATCCTCATCGAACACGGCACGCTCATCATGCAGGTGCGCTCACGCATTGTGAGGGAACTTGCCCCCCTTTGCGCCGAGGCCCAGAAAACTGTCAGCGGCAAACAGGAACCGCTCAAACTCGAATACCTGGCGGGTAGCAGCGAGGATCTGCGCGCCGCCATGCATCAGGCCTATGATCGGGAGCGCAAACTACGTCAGGCCGTTGTCGGCCCCCACCGCGACGACCTTGGCCTGCGGATCCATGACATGCCGGCCAATGAATTCGCCAGCGAAGGACAGCAGCGCACACTCGCACTCGCTCTCAAGCTGGGTCAGGGCCACCTGCTCGCCGAGCATCAGGGAGCCCAACCCATTTACCTGCTTGATGATATCTTCGGTGAACTCGACGTCAGCCGCCGCAATGCGCTGATGAGTCACCTGCCCAATCAGGCCCAGATTTGGATCACCACCACCCATCTCGACTGGATGGGCGACACCCATGGTCTGGATGACCTGCAGAAAATCACCGTGAATGGTGGGAAGTGTGTTTGAGCCGCTTTGGAGCTCGTTGCTAGTTCTTCGATCTTCAACCAGGAACGAAGAACAAGAAACGAACGGTGAAGCCGTTCAATCCAACAACTCGGGATAGTGATCCTTGGCCAACTCCAGCGACAAATCCATGATGCCCTGGCTGCGGGTGTGCTTGAGCGCCTGATCCGACATTGCCGCACACTCGGCGTAACTCAGGGAGCGGATCGCCTGACCGACGGTCGAGACTTGCATGGGACCCACCGAAAATTCCTCCACACCCATGCCGATGAGTAGCGGGGTGAGTCTGATGTCGCCCGCCATCTCGCCGCAGATGGCGGTCCAGATACCATTATCGTTGGCAGCATCGATGGTCTGTTTGATGAGGCGAATCACTGCCGGATGGGTTGGTCGGTAGAGATCGGCAACGTGCGGGTTCACCCGGTCAACCGCCACCGTGTATTGGATAAGATCGTTCGTACCGATGGAGAAAAAATCGACCTCGGGAGCAAGCAGATCGGCACAGATCGCCGCCGCGGGCACCTCAATCATGGCCCCGATGGGAATCTTTGCATCAAAGGCTACGCCCTCACCGTCCAACTCATCCATGCAATTGCGGACCATTTCCTTTGCCCGCCACACCTCCGAGAGCCCCGAGATCATCGGAAACATGATGGCCACCTTACCGTGGGCACTGGCACGAAGGATGGCGCGGACTTGTTCGCGAAACATGCCGGGACGAGACAGCGACACGCGAATACCCCGCCAACCAAGAAAGGGATTGGGCTCGGGATCGGTGAGCGGCTCAACGGGCAACTTGTCGCCACCGGCATCGAGGGTGCGGATGATCACGTTGTGGGGCGAGAGCTCCTTGCAGACTTCGGTGTAAATCTCGGCCTGCTTATTCTCATCGGGCATTTCCTCGCCATCCAGCAAGAGGTATTCGGTGCGGTAGAGGCCGATGCCCTTGGCACCACTGCGCTTGACCAGCGGCACCTCTTCGAGAAACTCCATATTGGCTGAAACCGTGACAGCCCGACCGTCAACTGTCTCGGTGAGCGCACCCCGCCTGGCATCGAGCTCACTGCGCAGCTTGGCTTTCTGGTTCAGCATCTCCTTGTAACGCTCCCGGGTCTCCTCGGCAGGATGCAAAATGAGCTTGCCAGCATAACCATCGAGAATGGCTGGCGAGAGAGCCATTACATTGAGAACCACATTATCGATACCAACCACCGCTGGCACCCCGAAAGCGCGGGCAAGAATCGCCGTGTGCGAGTTGACGCTACCCTGCTCGGTGGCGAAACCCAAAACGTGGCGTTTGTTCATGGTAACCGTATCCGAAGGCGCGAGGTCGTATGCCACCAGAATATGGTGATCGTCGGGAGCCTGGTGGCGACCCTCATCATCAAAACCGAAATTACGCAATACACGCTGCGCCACATCCTCGATATCGGCCGTGCGTTCTCGCAGGAAGGGATCGGGAACACGGCGCATCGCCTCCAGAAAGGTCTGCATCACCGCATAAAAGGCATACTCGGCATTCTGTTTGCGGCTCGCAATGGCCTCGGTGACCTTGTTGATCATGATCTGGTCCTGGATCATCATCGCATGCGCCTCGAAGATGTCCTGCTCGCCATCTCCTGAGAGATCATCGAGTCGCTCCTTGAGCTCTTCGAGTTGGTGCTTGGTCAATTCAATTGCCCGATGGAAGCGCTTCTGCTCGTGCTCCACCTCATTTTCATCGATCACGTAGACCTCGGGCGCTCCAAAGCCTCGGGCAATGACGTGTAAGGGTGCGATGGCAATTCCTGGGGAAGCAGGAATTCCCTGATAAATCATTTCCTCACCTGACACACTTTTTTCCATGAAGCACCAACAGATTGGAACCCGCGAGTTTACGGTTCAAGGAGCAATTTGGAGGCTGCTTAGCAGCACTCTTTATCTCACTGAGGATCAGCCATCAGCAGGAAAGCTGACGCGCCGCCTGCAAGGTGTTCTTCATGAGCATGGCGATGGTCATGGGACCAACACCACCGGGAACAGGGGTGATCGCCGAGCAGCGGGGAGCTACCTCATTGTAGTCGACATCACCCACCAGACGATAACCGGATTTGCGTGAAGCATCCTCGATGCGGTTGATACCGACATCAATCACCACTGCACCCGGCTTGATCCAGTCAGCCTTGACCATTTCGGGTCGACCAACCGCAGCCACCACGATGTCTGCACGACGACTGATGGCCGCCAGATCCTTGGAGCGCGAATGGGCAATGGTCACGGTGGCATTTGATTTCTTGGATACCAGCAGCAGCGCCATCGGCTTGCCCACAATCATGCTGCGTCCAATCACGACAGCTTCCGCGCCATTGGTTTGGGTGCCCGACGCCTCGAGCAGCTTGATGCATCCCGCCGGGGTGCAGGGCACAAAACCGGTGGGGTCCTCAAGTGCCAACTTGGCCACGTTTTCAGGATGGAAACCATCCACGTCCTTGCGTGGATCGATGGCGCGCACCACAGCTTCCTCATCGATGTGCGGCGGCGGCGGGGACTGCACCAGAATGCCGTGAATCATGGGATCTGCGTTGAGCTTTTGAACCACCGCAAGCAATTCCTCCTGGGAGGTTTCCGCTGGCAGGGTGATTTTTTCGGAATGGAAGCCAAGCTCACCGCATTTCTTCACCTTAGAGCCAACATAAACCTGAGAGGCGGGATCTTCGCCAACGAGCACCACGGCCAGTCCGGGAGTCACTCCCTTGGCTTTGAGGGCCTCAGCCTCGCTAAGACATTCTTCGAGAACTTGAGCGGCAACCGCCTTTCCATCAATCACTTTGGGGGTATCCATAACGTTTCACTGGTTTAGGCATCGTCCACCTCGGCCACAAGCACGGCCTGAAGTTTTTGGCGCTCTTGCTCGAGTTGCTCGAAGCTCAGCCCCTTTTGCAAATAGATGGGAGCGCCGAAGATAACCTCGATCTGGCTGAAGGGTTTGGGAATCACAAAGCGGTCCCAGGTCTTGAGCCGCCAGCTCGAGCCGAAGCGGGCACTCAAGCTCACCAAGGGAACCCCCGAAGACTCGGCCAGCTTGACCACGCCTGGCTGCACCTCATAGATCGGCCCTTTGGGACCGTCAGGGGTGATACACACATCCAAGCCGTTCTTGAGCGCGCGTTTGAGAGCCACCAAGGCGGCAGCACCCCGCCGCGAGGACGATCCACGCGCCGCTTCAATACCGAAAAATCCGAGCCCTCGAGCCACAATCTCGCCATCCTTGCTGGCGCTGGTCATGGCCACACAGCGGCGATGCTTGCCACAGGTTTGAGCCCAAATGGGAGGCACCCCGAACACCCGGTTGTGCCACATCACGAGGATGACCGGACCTTCACAGCCGCCGGTCCTGGTTACCCCAGCCTCATCGCGAACACGAATGCGCAGTGTTTTTGAAATCAGCCACATCAACCATCCGGCGAGGGTGCCAATCACCACCGTCTTGGGTGTGCTGACAATTTCGTGACGTGCCTTGCCCATGGTTTGACGGAGTTTCGCCAAGTCCGGGTGCCTTTACAAGCTCAGGGCTTGGCCCCCGGAACCTCACGCAACTTGCAGAGCCTCAGCATGGAAGGCTCTGGAAGTGGTGGTTGGCGTGGTTTGTCGTGATTTGAACCAAGGGTTTCCCATACCAACATGTATTGCACCCCCTCTTCGCCGCTGCTGCCTAGGTCACTCTGGCGTCGAATCGTCAGACCGGGGAAATCTCCTTGTTTTTCGTACACTTTGGCTGGCAAGGGGGTCTTGTCTGGTGGCTTCTCATCCACCGCCACAAGCTTCTCCTCGTCGAACTGAATGTGACCGGAGCCGTAATCCTTGTGTCGGAAGTCAATGGAGAGCACTTGCTTATCAACCCTGCTGATCTCACCGAGTCGTATGCCGATAAATGGCATGGATCCATTACCACCGAAGGGCACGGCTTGCGTCCACTTGGTGAGTGCCCGCTTCACCCACTTTCCACGCTCAGGGCGAGCGGCATAGATCTGCATATGCCCTTTGTTATCCTCATGGTGGTAAACCACGACAGGCTTGCCCGCGGAATCGAAGCCTAGTCGTTGACCACCGTTGATCATGCCAGATCCCGCGGGTGCTGGATCCACCCACAAGCTGGGATACTCAATGGTAATGGGCAGCTTCAGTTTGTCACCGAAGGCGGATTCCCAATGCACCATATCTCGGCTACGGGCATAGCTAAGATGGTGATTCGTGGCGCAATCCGGAGTATCTCTCCAAACCCAGATCGTGTGGAAAAAATCACCGTGGCGCCGAGGCAGTGACGGGTAAGCATTGGTCTTACCCTGTCCATCAAAGAGAGGCACATCCAAAAGGCGTGACCACGAACGGGACTTGGCGTCATAGCGGTTCCAGAGGTTGATTCCCTTGCCCGAGCCACCATGCCGATAGGTAAATAGCAGGCACCCTTGGGCATCCTCCATGAAGCGTGGATAGGTCACCCGGTTTTCCTTTTCACCCGTCATCGGTGCCTTGCTGAGCGAAGCAATGTCACCGGCCCGGGTCGTGCGAAAATAAACCAAGGAGTCATTGTGCATGTTGCCCGAGACGTGAAGCTGCCCCAGCGCATCGAGCGCCATGGTCACATAATTGTGTGAGTCCCAGCCAATCTCGCTCGGTAGAGTCTTGCGCTGCCAATCCCCAGCTCCGAGCTTGCGCGAAGCCACCGTCATCCGTCGCTCATGATCGTAGTAGGCGACATACTGCCGATCTGCAGAGCTCAGCAGACAGAAGCCAACCGGAAATTCCGAGGGCACCCGGCCCAATTCGACTTCCTCCTCGAGTACCCAGGTATTGGGCTTGGCTGCCGCGAGCGCAGGAGCAGATGCCAGCATCGCCAGCAGCAGCATGAAAATTCCCATCTCATTGATACGACCAGCGGGTGGAAAACTCTCACAAAATCAGGACTTCCAGAGGTATTCGCCCAGATCCCAGCCCTCGCGGGCAGGTTCACGGACAAAGGCATTTAGCTCCGGATGGTTGGTCACCTTGCCCTGCATCGCGTCCCATTCAATGCGAGTATTGAAACGCTCAGCCAAGACACCCAACAACACGATCTCGGTCAGATTTGCCGAAACATCGAAGTTGGAACCCGGTTCGGGACCTCCCTTGCAGGCGGCCAGCCACTCTCGGAAGGGGCCACCCTGCACGCGCTCGATGGTCTCTTCGGGCGGATTGGCCTGCCACTTCTGGCGTACTTCGGTCGGCACAATCATGGGTGGGCCGGCATGGGTTCCGCAACCGATCAAACCCTTGTCGCCAACCATCCAACAGGCACGTCCCTTGTAAGTGGCATTGTCCGCCCCAAAGGCGTCGATGCGCCCAACCCTCTCCCAATTCTGAGGACCAGAGAACCATTCGAGCACCACAGGCCCGCGTTTCCCCCTCGCGGCAAAATGGAACTTGAGGTGACTGCTGGCAGGAATCACTCCTTCAAGCGAGTCTTTGCGGTTGACGCATTCAACAACCGTTGGAGGATCGAGATCGAGAGCCCACACCGGTGTATCCAAAGTGTGGCAACCAAAGTCACCCAGTACTCCGATGCCGAAGTCGTAGAAGGAGCGCCACTTCTTAGGGTGGTAATCCGGGGAGTAGTCGCGCTTGGCCTGTGGCCCCAGCCAAAGGTCCCAGTTCAAGCCCTCGGCAATGGGCTGGGCAGGTGGCGGCATGATCTTGGGATTCGCAAAATGATTGCTGCCAAAATCCGGCCAGCCATTGCGGCAGAAAACCTGCTTCACTTCACCAATGGTGCCGGCACGGATGGCCTCAACCGATTGGCGAATTCCCATGCCCGCATGGCCTTGGTTGCCCATCTGGGTAACCACCGCATACTTGGCCTTGGCCTTCACCAAGCTGCGGCATTGCCATATGTTGTGGGCGAGCGGTTTCTGAGTGTAAACGTGGATGCCGCGCTCCATCGCCATCAGGGTGGCTGCAAAGTGGTTGTGATCCGGGGTAGAGACGACGACCGCATCGATTTCCTTGTGCATCTTGTCGAGCATCACCCGGTAGTCCTCAAAAAAAGGTCGATCCTCCGTGCCCCAGTCCTTCATGTTGCCAGCAGCCAACGCACGGTCCACATCACAGAAGGCAACGAGGTTCTCCTCCGAACAACCCTGCTTGTAGGGCTGCTGGGCAATCCAGCCTCCCGAACCAATGAAGGCAACGTTGAGTTTTTCGTTGGCCGATTTGCCCGGCTTACCGATGGCGAAGCTGGGAAATGCCGAGCTGGCGGCCACTACACCAGTGGCTTTTCTGAGGAAGTTTCTACGTTTCACGGGAAAAAGATGCTCTGTAAGTCTGACCATCTTACGCGAGGAGGCAACGCAATCTTCACTGCATCTTACTTCCTCAGCAAGAGACTTGCGGTCAGCCCTGCTTGGCCTCATCCACCAAATACGGCATGGGCGCCAGAGCATTCTCCTGCGTAACGGCCCGGCCCCATCCCCGATGCATTCAAACAAAAACCAAGGACCATCAACCCTAACATCTGCGCTGCCGCTAACTAAAGCTTAGCGCATCCATATCAAACACCACGGTCACATCCTCGGGTAAGGAGGTGCGTTTGAGCACCCCTTGCACGTGCGAGCTAAGGGTACGCGCCCGCCCGGCACGCAGCATCAATTGGAAACGAAACTGGCCGTGAGCCTTTAACAAGGGCGAGGGCAGGACCTCTCCCAGCACTAACCCTTTGGGCAAACTTTCCTTCAGACGCGTATGCAGCGTCTGGAGGGTAAACTCGGCACGGCGTTCATGGGTAGAGCGCGAGGTAAGCACCGCGCAGTGAGCGTAAGGCGGGTAGCCGAAATGCTGGCGAAACTCCAACTCCTGTTCCGAGAAACCGTCGAAGTCGTGCTTGCGCGCAAACTGGATGGAGGGGCTGTGCGGCGTGGCGGTCTGCACCACTACTTCTCCCTCGAGATCTCCTCGCCCTGCGCGCCCAGCCACCTGAGTGATGAGCTGAAAGGTGCGCTCGCCGGCACGGAAGTCGGGCGTGTGCAGGCCGATGTCGGCATTGAGGATGCCAACCAAGGTGACATTGGGAAAGTGCAGCCCCTTGGCGATCATCTGGGTGCCGATGAGAATATCGATCTTGTGCGCCTTGAAGGCGAGCAGGATGTCACGCAGCGCGTTCTTGCGCTTCATGGCATCCGCATCAATTCGAGCAATCCTGGCCTGTGGCATGAGCTTGGCCATGACCTCCTCGACTTTCTGGGTGCCAAAGCCTTGGAACAGGATGGCCGGATCCTTGCACTCGGGGCACTTGCGCGGCACCACCGCCTGATGGCCGCAAATATGACAGATCAGGCGCTCGTCCGTGCGGTGATAGGTCAGGGCAATCGAGCAATGCGGGCATTCGCACACATGACCGCACTTGGGGCAACTCAAGGCACGGGCAAAGCCACGGCGATTGAGAAAGAGAATGGCTTGCTCACCTTTCTCCAAACGTTGCTCAAGCCCTGTGCGCAGTGCATCGGAAAAAATTGGCATGGAGCCCTTGTGTTTGCGCGACTCAACACGCATGTCTACCACCCGCACCAGAGGCATGGATTGACCGTCGGCACGATGATCCAGGCGCAACAACTCATACTTGCCGCTCTGGGCATTGTTCCAGGATTCAAGCGAAGGCGTGGCTGATCCGAGCACAATGGCGGAATTCTCAAAAGCTGCCCGCAAGACAGCCACATCCCGTCCATGGTAACGTGGCACGCTGTCCTGTTTGTAGCTGTTTTCGTGTTCTTCATCGACGATGATGAGCCCCAACTTCGGTATGGGTGCAAACACAGCGGAGCGCGCGCCAATCACGATGCGTGCCTTACCTTTACGAATGCGGTGCCACTCATCAAAGCGCTCGCCTTGTGAGAGATGGGAGTGCAGGACGGCCACTTCGTCCTGCATGCTGGCAAAGCGCGCCTTGAAGCGGCGTACTGTTTGGGGAGTGAGTGAAATTTCAGGCACCAGCACCAACACACCACGGCCACTATCGATGACCTTTCGGGCCGCCTGCAGATAAACCTCGGTCTTGCCCGATCCAGTCACCCCCATGAGCAACTGAGGCTTTGGCTTGTTGCTCTTGACGCTGGCGAGAATAGCCTCGAGGGCCGCTTGCTGGGAGCTATTGAGTTTGAGCGGTTTGGACTCGAGGACTTCCATTACCCCATCAGCCTCAGGGTCGCGGCGCACCTCCTCCTTTTCGATGCGGACGCAGCCAGCTTGCTGAAGTGCCCGCAGTGGTGCATCCGCCCCTTTTCCCAGTTCAAGGGTTGCCATCCGCTGGCCAGCAGCCGAGGACAAGAGCATCAGGATGGCATGCTGGCGGGGAGCGCGCCGCGAGATCTTGTCGAGTTCCTCCTCATTGGGCAACTTCACCAGCACAGCAATGCGCCGAGTCTTGGCCGAGTTTCCCTCATTGCGCACCGACTCGGGCAAAAGTGAGCGTACCACGGTTTCAAATCCGCAAGCGTAGTAGTCCGCAATCCAACGCCCGACCTTGAGCAAGGTCTCGTTCATCAGAGGTTCGGGATCAATCAGCGAATCCAGCTCTCTGAGCGTGAAGTCGGTCTGGGCATGCTCGGACTCCTCGGATATGGAAAGGACAGTTCCTGTCGCCAACTTATGACGCAAGGGAACGCGCACCCGGCAGCCAACCACAACTTTCCAGCCATGGGGAAGCGCGTAGTCAAAGACCAGCTCGGAAGGGCCATCAATAAGCACGCGGACATTCACTACCAGAGACTGGGACTTGAAGGCCGCTGGGCCAAGATCGATTTGCACCGATGTGCCGGGTCGCATTCAAAATTAAGCCAGCAACCTACTGGTTCATCGCCTCATCGAGCATGCGGACATAGTTTTGGAATACCTGCTCGGCGGTGCGGCTGGATCGTGACAAAACCCCGGTAATGTAGTCCCACTCGCCACGCTCGCTGAGCGCTTTTTCATACTCGCGCATCTCAGCAAAAACCAGGTCCACCGCCTGATACAAGTCTCTCTCCTCGCGGCCCACATAGCGCTCCAAGGTCGCCACCTTGTCACGAGCTTCCTTGATCATCTGCGCAATGGGAAGTCGTTGGTAACTACGCTCTGCCGCAGCATCCCACGCAATGGCCTGCACTTGCTCGAAAGGCTCGAGAATGCACTTCATCTCTGAACAGAAAACTTCACGCGTGATATTGAAGGGCCGCGAACTGTTCGCATGCATGAGCAGCAACTCTGCCGACAAATGCTGGGGACAAGCCTTGACGATTTCCTGCAGGCGCTTGCGCACGTGACTGTTGGCAACAAAAGTGCGCACATTGTCTGCAGGTGCCACTTTGTGGATTTCGCCAAACTGCTCGCTCGCAACAGCAAGTACGCCCTCTGGCTGGGTAGCGGCGGCATTGAGTAATTCCTCGATATTGGAGGCGCTTACCACCTCGTAATTCAGGAAGTAGCTGATCTGATCCATTGTCAGCATGGCTTCGAAATACTGGCGCGACTTGGCAGGCACCACCAAACGCTGACCCTTGCCGTTGCCAAGGATTTTGAGCTGTTTCCACATTTTCGAAGAGGGCAGATAGTTGCCTTGCGCATCCACGCGACCGATGACAGTGGTATCGGGATCGGGTGGCACACCACGAACTACCGAGCCCGCCAGCACCACGGCAGCGGCACTGATGGACTGGGGTTGACCGGAGTGCAGGACCTCATCAAGTGCCGCGCTGCCAATATTAACCTTCAATCCTGCGGGCAAGTCACCGAGGGCCTGATGCAGGACGCCTTTGATGTGGTTACTAAAGGCCAGCATCTGTTCGTTGTAGATGTTGTTGCCCACCTGCAACCTGAAGGGCTCGTTCTTATTTTCCTGATCATGTTCGGCAGTGACCAGCATGCGGCTGGGCTTGATCACCCAGTTCTGGGCGCGCTCGGGGTTGATCTCCCTGTGCCACATGGGAATGGTAATTTCCGCACGATTGAAGGCCAACTTGAATTCACCCTTTTCTGGATCCGTAACAGGCGGATTCGTGCCGAAATTGGGATCGGTATTCGCATCTCTTTCGGGGCCGGGATCAGACGGCCTCTCCTGCTTTTCATAGGCCGAGAGCGCCGGTACGAAATCGTTCCAGTCACCTAGCATGTTCTGCGCACCAAGCTCGCGGAATTCAGTTTCGGAAGCTCCAACCCGGCTGACCACATCGCGCAGACAGGTTGCCAGACTATGTGCATCGCGTCCTGCGCGATCGTTTTCGAGCCATTCGATGAGACTGGCCGCATACTCAAGCGACTTGCGAGCTGCATCGAAATCTTTTCTGCCAAGCATGCGGCCATCTTCCCAAACCTTCAGCAGACGGCGGGCATCGCGATTGCTGGGCTCCAGAGCGAGGGCCAAAGCGATGCACTGGGCAGCAAGCCGTCTATCCTTGGCGCGGTCGTCCTCGATCACGCTGGCCATGGTTGCCAGCGAATTGGACAGGCGGCGAATGTCATCAATCTCCAGCGGAATGCGGTCTCGGCGAAACGAGGACGGGCCATCCTTGGGAGGAGCAAACGGGCCACCTGCCATTGAGATCATGCTCAGGGCGAGCGCCAGAAGTCCCGTGAGTGCCGGAAATGTGGGAGAAAAGGGGCGCATGAAGTTTATAAACAAAGACGTCATACCATAGTTGTGTGGAATCTGGAATTCAAGCCATGATTGCATGAATTGGGATGGGCCATTAGCATCAGGCCATGACAGAAAATTGCCCTGTCGAGCACAACCACCCGCGACCCCTGTGATGACCCACCCACGACCCCTGTGATGACCCACCCACGACCCCTGATGGAAACCCGTGAAGAGGTAATGTTCTTCGATACGGACTGTGGTGCCGTGGTCCATAACATCGCCTATCTTCGCATGATCGAGACCTGTCGCACCCGCCTCGCCGCCAAGATGGGCATGGATCTCAACTCCATGGCCGAAACCCAGGTTTATCCGGTCGTGGCCCGCACCGAAATCGATTACAAGCAACCCGCCAAGCTCGGCGACTGGATCACCATCAAGGGCCGGTTGGGAGAAATCGGCAAAGCCCGCTTCTGGTGCCACTTCGAAATGATCCGCGAGTCGGATGAGTCGCTCTTGGTCAGCGCTCGTCAATCCCTCGCTCTGGTACGAATGCCACAGGGCAAACCCCTACGCCTGCCCTCCGAATGGGCCCAAAAATGGGGCGCTCAGGCCTGATATCGCTCTCAATAAAGCCTGACTTTCCTTGCCAATTCCCTCCCGATCCCCTTCACTCCCCGCCCCATCCACTGACCCAGTCATGGCTCTCATCGTCCAGAAATACGGCGGCACCTCCGTTGGCTCGCTCGACCGCATCCGCAACGTTGCGGCACGCGTGAAGCACGCCCGCGATGAGGGCAATCAGGTGGTCGCTGTGGTTTCCGCCATGTCGGGTATCACCGACAAGCTCATTGGCATGGCCCACGAACTCACCCAAGAACCTAGCGAGCGCGAACTTGATGTCCTTCTGGCCACTGGCGAGCAGCAGTCCATTGCCCTGGTTTCGATGGCGCTGCAGGAACTTGGAGTGGACGCCGCATCAGTCACCGGGCGTCAGGCCGGCATCCAGACCACGGGCACCCACACCCGAGGCCGCATCATGCAACTGGAGCCCAAGCTCATGCAGGGCTACCTCGATGCCGGAAAAACGCTCGTTGTTGCTGGTTTTCAGGGCATCACTGCGGATGGCATGATCCACACCCTAGGCCGTGGCGGCTCGGACCTCACCGCGATTGCGGTTGCTGCTGCGCTCAAGGCCGACATCTGCCAGATCCTTACCGACGTCGACGGCGTCTACACCTGCGACCCGCGCGTGGTGCAGAATGCTCGCAAGCTACCCGAAATTTCCTATGATGAAATGTTGGAGATGGCCTCCTCCGGCTCCAAAGTCATGCAATCGCGCTCTGTTGAATTCGCCAAAAAATTTGGCGTCGTCTTCGAGGTGCGCTCCTCACTCAACGACAACCCCGGCACCATCGTGACCCAAGAACACCCAAACATGGAGGACGTCGTCATTCGCGGCGTCTCAATCGAACGCTCGCAGGCGCGCATCACCATTACCGGCATCCCTGACGAGCCCGGCATGTCCGGCAAGATCCTCGGAGCCCTTGCCGACGCGGAGATCAATATCGACATGATTGTGTCCAACATCGCTCACGATGGCTTCGCACGTCATTCCTTCACGATGCACGCCAACGACCTCGGCAAGGCCCAAGCCGCCCTCAAGCCCATCCTTTCCGACCTAGCTCCTGACTCCGCCATCCAGACTGAAGCCGGTATTGCCAAACTCTCGGCCGTCGGCATCGGCATGCGCTCCCACTCGGGTGTCGCCTCCACCATGTTCAAGGCTCTGGGTGAAAACGGCATCAACATCGGCATGATCTCCACCTCCGAGATCAAGATTGCAGTAACGGTGGACGAAGCCCAGATCGAGGACGCCGCGCGCGCCGTCCACGATGCCTTCCACTTGGACAAGGCACCGGCTTAATGCTTTTTCTTGCGCCCCCAGATGGCAGCAAGGACGCTACCAATCAGACAATGGTAGACTGCGGAAATGGCCGCCGGCACCGGCGCCAGGGCCAAATGCACGAAATGCTCAGTCGCCAACGAGGCACCCAAACCGCTGTTCTGCATACCGACCTCAATTGAGGTGGTGCGCCGCATGTCCTCGGGGCACTTCAGTAGAGCGGCGAATCCATAACCGAGACCAAAGCCGAGGCCGTGGAGCAACAGCACGGAAACAAAGAGCGAGATTGCGGCAGCCGCAATTTCGTCGCGTTTGAGGGCCACGATGCAGCCCACAATCAGGACAATAAGCGCCACGCTGAGCACCGGTCCGATCGCATGCACCCAAGAGCGGGCCCGTTCGGGCTGCTTTATCCGACCAAGCCAGGCATTGATGGACACCCCGCACAGCACGGGTAGTAGCACGACCTGCAGCATCGATTTGAAAAGGGCCCAAGCATCCACCGGTAACCAGGCCCCCGCCAACCACTTGGTCAACAAGGGTGTGGCAAAGACCGCCGCCATGGTCGATGTCATGGTCATCAGCACACTCAGGGGAACATTGGCTCGGGCCAGATAGCAGATGACATTGGAAGCCGTGCCACCAGGGCAGCAGGCCACCAAAATCAAACCAATGGCCAAGCCGGCCTTCAGACCGAACAAGGTCGCAATTCCCCAGCCCGCCATGGGCATGATGGTGAACTGCGCGATCAACCCCACCACCACATAGCGCGGCATGCGAAAGACCATCATGAAGTCACCCACTCGCAACGTCAGCCCCATGCCGAGCATGATGACTCCCAGCCCGGGCGTGATCCAATGCTTGAACCATTCCCAATGCCCCGGCGCGAACCAGGCCCACACGCAACCCAACACGATCCATATTGGGAAAGCGTTGGCGATGAGGGCGAGCGTGCGTTTCATTCGGCAGCCTTCTTCTTCACAAAGAACGCACCCCACGAAAAGAAGTAAAAGAGTAGCACCGTGTGGATGGCCAGATTCGCCATCCTCGCCGCGCGCAGACCAAAAACGACGAAAATCAGCAAATGCATGCGTATCAGGTTGGCGCGCGGCTTCAAGAGAGCGTCCCCTCCGGGCATTTGGCGGACTCTTGCCTTCTCCCCCCTCGCATCGAACGACACATCCGAGAAACGCGAGATGGAGAAACCCGGCTGACAAGAGGCATCCCAGCAGCATCGCAACCCGCTGCCCACCCTGCGCGCGAAAGGCCAGCGCCTTGATCGTCTCCACAATGGTGGCATAGCCCTAAACCAAACTGCAGATCCGCAGCCCCCCGATCACATCCTTGGTTTACCAGTCGAAGAATATGACCTCGATTGCAGTGCCGGTGAGGGCAATCAGATCGCACGCCATTTCGCGCTTGGCCATCAGGCGCCGTGAGGCGGCCTGTAATGGATTTTGCGCTGGCGCGGTTTCATCGGAGATGGCTCAAGCCAATCCAGCCCGAATCAGCAGCGGCTCGGGATCTGGGTCACGGCCCATGAACTCACGGTAGAGTTCCTCCGGAGGTGCCGAGTTGCCGCGACTAAGGATGCTCTTGCGGAAGCAACGGCCGGTCTCGGGGTTCATCACTCCCTGCTTCTGGAAGCGGGTGAATGCGTCAGCATCGAGGACTTCGGCCCACTTGTAGGAGTAGTAACCGGCGGCGTAACCCCCGGGACTTGAGAAGAGGTGGTTGAAGCGACGCAGCATGGTTGGCGACTTCGTTTTTAGGGGCGGATGGTAGTCGGCAAGAATCTCGGCATCGACCTCGTCGAGGTCACGACCCACGTACTTGCCGGGGTCGACATGGATCTCGAGGTCAATCTTGGAGAAGGCCAGCTGGCGCATGT
>JAURCU010000036.1 GCA_030828305.1 Luteolibacter sp. | reverse complement strand
GAGATCAGCAGAGAGCTGAGCAGCAGTCCGTCCCAGCGCCCCACCAATCCATCCATGCCGAGCAGAAGCAGCAGAACCGAAATGACGATCATGAAGGGCACATCGAAACGCACCAGCTGCTGATGCACCACCAACGGGATGATCAGCGCGGATATCCCGAGAATGACCAGAATATTGAAAATATTGCTGCCAATCACGTTGCCCAAGGCCAGATCACCCTCGCCGGTAAACGACGATACCATACTGACCGCCAGTTCCGGCGCACTGGTGCCGAACGCCACCACGGTAAGCCCAACAACCAGTGGACTGATTCCCACGGCGAGAGCTACTCGAGCCGCACCTCGAACCAGGAATTCAGCCCCCACCACCAGAAGAAAAAAACCAAGCAGCAGGTAAATAATGTTTTCCAGGGTCATGACACAAGGGGTGGTAACGCCCTGCAAGGCAACAGAACTCATCAGATCTGGCAAGCGCCCATGCAGTTCATGGAGCTGAAAAAGAACTCGCAAGTGCCGCTTGCAGACCGAGGAAATCCACTTACTTTGAGCCATGGGCACCTGCCAAACCAGTACCTGCCAAGCTCGCCGCCGCATGACTTCGACGAGCCACGGCGTAGAACTTGGCAAAGTAGCCAGTGAATTCCGACTCAATGATGGCCGCAGTCTTGAGGAGGCTTCAGACCAACAACCCCTGGTGTTGGTATTCATGCGCCACTTTGGTTGCACCTTTACCCGCCAACTGCTTCGCGGCCTTGAACAACTCCAGAAAGATGCCGAAAAACATGGAGCACAGCTTGTCCTGATTCACATGCTCAAGCAGGGACAGGAATCCCAATATCTCGGAGAGGATGCCACTGTCCGCTCGATTTCCGACCCCAAATGCCAGCTCTACAGGGCCTTCGGCCTCGGCAAAGGCGGACTCTTTGAGTTGTTCGGACCACGGGTCTGGTGGTTGGGAATGAAGGCCATATTCCAGGGATGTGGGGTGGGCAAACTTGCAGGCAATGGCTTGCAAATGCCAGGAGCTTTCGTGTTCCATCATGGGGCAATCATTTCCGCCCAGCGTGCCAGCACTGCAGCGGACTTACCCGACCTTCCTCGCCTGTTCGACGGCGTGCACCTCCCTGCCCCATGAATCGCCTCAAACACCGGATCACGCGCATTTGCCTGATTTTCGGTGTTGCCCATCTAAGCTCCTGCCTGGATGTGCGCGAGGAGTTCTGGATCCGCAAGGATGGCAGCGCGGAGGCTGAAATCACCTGCCAGTTGCCTCGCACGGCAACTATCGCCCTGGGCGGGCCCACAGGGGTTCGCTCGATGGTTGAAAAGTTGCTCGAAGATGAGGGCCATATCGACTCCTACGAAGTTCAGGCCAGCGAGAATGGTAAGCGCGTCATTCTCAAGGTGCGATGCGGCGTGGACCAACTCATCGCCTTTGATAATCTACACAGATCCATCCAGAAGCGCGATGACCTTCACCCAGCATTTCGTAAGATGATGGGTGAGTTCGACATCGGCATCGAGGGCCTTGCTGGAGTTTCCGTGCAGCGCCGGGTGGCGCCCGGCGAGGCAGTTCCAGCCATGCGATGGTTGCCTCAATCCCAGACGAAAGGTCATCGCATCATCAAGATCATCCACTTCCCTCAGATTATCAAACAGCACAACGCCCACGAAAGTTGGAATAAAGGCTGCACTCTGATGTGGGAAACCTCCTTGGAAGACGCCATCCGGACACCCATAGACTATCAGTTCGTCATCCCATTTCCGATTCCATGGGGCTGGCTCATGAGCGTTGCGATATGTGTTATCGCGATATTGGCGATCGTGATCCAGTCGCTTCGCAGACGCAGTCCTGGCAAACGGCAAGATTGATTACTTGTTGGTATCGAGTGCTGCCTTGGACTGGCCATCGGCCCAACTGTCGTAAGCTTCCTGGTCGACCACTTCCATGTTGCCGACCATATTGCCATGACCCTCGCCGCACAGCTGACCGCAGACGACTGAAGTCTCGAGAGTCTTGACCGGCGTGAACCACATGGGGATCTCCTTGCCGGGAATGGCATCTTGCTGGATGCGCATCGGGATGATGTGGTAGTTGTGGATCACATCGGTGCTGGTAATGTTGAGCACGGCAGGACGGTTCACCGGGATCTTGAGAATTGGGCTGGTGAAGTCGTCGGCGGCATTGGGATCGTCAAGATCGAGACCGATGTCACCGGTGCTTCGGATCTTCGTGTAGTCGATGCGTCCGAAGATGCCGTCCTCACCCGGGTAGTGGTAAGTCCAACCAAACTGCCAACCAACCACGCGAACACGGGTGGGATTGAGTTCCTGAACCTCGTCCCAGCTATCCGTGCGTTCTGCCCATAGCGGGAAGGCAAAGCCAAGTAGCAACACGGCCTCAACGATGATCACACCAACCTCAAGGTGGGTGGAAAGGTGGCCGCGCACACCCTGGTAGGATGCCTTCGGATGATTGCGGTGCCAGAAGCGAACCACACAATAAAGAAAAAATAGGGTCCAGCCTACGAACAGCGCGATCATGAACCAGTGAACCACATCAATCATGTGATCTACTTGGCCACCGTGCGCAGAGAAGTTTTCGGGAATGCCTAGAAGTTTGGAGGGGCTCATGGGAAAGGTTTGAAATGAAATCAGGAGTCTTGGTCTTCACCGTTCCAATCGTCTGACAGACTTGGATCGGCATACTGGCGGGAGCGCTTGGCAAGACGCACCATGGAATAAGCTACGGCGCCAAGCACCAGCATGATGATGCAGAACAGGAAGAAGATCGACCACTCGGCCGCTTGACCACCACCAAGGATGGTAGTGGCACGGCAGGTTGAACAAGCAGGGGCAATGAGATGAATCATGATGGTCGAGGTTGTGGTGGGCGTATGGGAAAGTGGTGGGTGGGTGAAGCCTACGGTTCAGTTTAAATTTTCGCGCTCAGCTTTACGCAGGAAGTAGCGGCCATAGAGAGGCATTCCAAGAAGTCCGACAATACCGAGAGCGGACATGATCTTGGCCCAACTATCCCCCTCTTCGGCAAAAAAGAAGCCCCACATCACCAAGAACGCGAAGAGTAGCGATGCGGCAGTGACGAATACGATGTGGAAACCTCTGAGTGACATGATGTGTTGGGAGTCTGCTTAGTGACCCAGTTTGATATTCGGCTTGGAATCCCCGTAAAACAAGGGGTCGTGAATGAGATCGGACTTGGCCCAGGCTGTGAGGAGATAAAGGAATGCACCGAACACTAGGGCACCTCCAAAAATCCAGTAGATCGCCTTCTTTTCATCATTCAAGTGCATGAAGACCACTGCCACGAAACCGGCCTTGGTACTGGCGATGGCCAATCCGAGGACACAGTCATAAACGTCAAAGCCATGACGACCGATGTCGAGGGCCGGGACAGTAGCCACCAGAACTGTCAGCACGGTGCCAAGGAACAAGATGCCGCCGACAATGAGATACTTGCGGATCGATTTGCGGATTGCTTCAGGGGAGTCAGCCATGGTCGTGAATTACATGAGGTAGAAGATCGGAAAGGCAAAGATCCAGATAAGGTCAACAAAGTGCCAGAACAGGCCACCGACCTCGACCCGGTTGGCAAGCCATTCGGGATTGGTCTCATACATGCGGCGGCCAAAGAAGAGATAGTAGCCGAGCACCAGTGCACCACCGATCACGTGCAAACCGTGGAGGCCGGTGATGGTGAAGTAAATCGCGTAATAGGTATTCCACTGGGGAACAAATTTGGAAGCGAAGGCAATCTCACCACGTGGCACAGCCAAATGTGGGAAAGTTTCCTCACCACGCGCGGCGTAGTTCGGTCCCTTGAATTCTTCCAGGATTGTCCAATCCCCCATGTCGGTCATACCCTCCTGTTCAGCCTTCTTGGAGAATTCCTTCCAACCTATGCGGTAGCGATCCTTGAGGGTGGGCTCGCGGTCCTGCTTGGCGAGCTCCTTTTCAAGCTTCTCAACTTCTTCACAGTGCCATTCCCATGCCTCCTTGGCAAAGTCGGCGTTCTGGATAATCCAGCTGTTCTCGATGGCCACCATCGGATCAATGCCCTTCTGCACGGCCTTCATGGCGAGATATTGGAAGTCGATGGCATCCACGTGATGGAACTTCATCGGGCTTTCAAGGAGTTTCCCCTTGATAACAGTATCGTCACGCAGGCGTGACTGACCGTCTGCTTCCTTGATATTCTTGGGCTTGAAGCTGAGTTTGGCAGCCGAGTCGATCTTGAAGCTGATCGCCCCCATTTCGGTGAGCATGTCGGGTTTCAATTTCTCGGCGTCCACTCCCACCTGGTCGGAGATCTCCCAGCCACGCTTTCCGGGATTCGCATCCTTGGCAATCTGCCACGCGCAACGTAAGGCATCTGCTCGCAGTTTCTGGTTGTGGGCACGGGCCTTGAGATGTTGTTCGCGGATCTTGAGCAGCAGGTCGAGGCTGAGCTCCGTTCCTGCCTCGACGTAGGTGGTCTTGGCGTCGGCGCGTCCATCGGCACCTTGATAGGGCTCGGTCAGAACCATCTTGGAGCCCTGCTCCTCGGCTTGCTCGAGGATTTGTTCCACCCATGGCTTGTGGAAACGCACGGTGCTGAAGATGACCGACTCGGCTTTGATGTTGATCAAGTTGTATTCAATCTTCTTGCCATCCTTCTTGATGTAGTTCTTGTCCTTGTCCTTCTTGTAGTCAAGGTGACCCTCAATGATCGAATAGTCGTTCAGACGCACAGCCTGGTGATGGAACTTTACGTTGTATTCGACGGCCTTGAGGCACATGAAGATGGCGGCACACAGGACGGTGGCACCCATGAAAATCTGGAACTGGCGCCACTTGCGCAGCTTGAGAGCCGCCCAGGCGAAAACCACGGTCACCGAAGAGGCGATCAGAATGAAAGTATTGATCAGGCCGGGCAGCACGGGAAGAGTCCGCTCGGGCCAGGGGTAGTCAGCTCCGATCCGCATGAAGACGTAAGCGGAGAAGAAACCACCGAAGAGCATGACCTCGGAAGCCAAGAACAGCCAGATGGCGATCTTGGAGTTGGTTAGTCCGGTGTCCTTGCGGGCCTTGACGATGTAGGGAATTTCCATGAGTTGAAAAGGTTCTGAAGTTCTGAATTCAGCCGGAATCAGGCATCGGACTTGTCCTCTAGGGCGGCAGGTTCTGCTTTGTCTTGGCTGACAGAGGCAGCAGTCTTGTTCTTAGGCTCAACCCATTGCGGCAGGTAGTCCTCGTCGTGGTCGGCACGACTGTATTCGTAGGGCCCACGGTAAACCACGGGTTCCGTGGTGAAATTGCCGTGGCCAGGGGGCGTTGGAGTGGCCCACTCAAGCGTAGTGGCATTCCAAGGGTTGTCGCTTTCGACCTTCTTGCCGGTTTTCCAGGAGATGAAGAGGTTGATCACAAAGGGAATCTGGGCGAGCGCCAGGGTCCAGGCGCCCATTGACATCAAGATATTGAGATCAATGTGCTGGGCAACGGTGTTGGCAAAAATATTGGCACTCTCCTCACCCGCCTTGCCGGCAATCTTGTCGAGATAGCCGTCACCACCATTGTACCAACGACGGTGAAAACCAGCCATGCCCTGCAGCAGCATGGGCGCGAAGATGACATTCATACAAATCAGGCTGGGCCAGAAGTGCAGTTGGTTGAGCCAACTGCTCATGTAGCGGCCAGTGATCTTCGGATACCAGTGCAGCACACCCGCGAAGAGGCCGAAGAGAATACCCGGCGCCACCACGTAGTGGAAGTGCCCAATCACATAATAGGTATCGTGGAGGTGCAGGTCAGCAAGGTTGAAGGCCAGCGGCAGACCGGTGAGGCCACCGATGCCGAACATGGGAATGAAGGCACAAGCCCACATCATCGGTGGAGTAAACTTGATTGAACCACCCCATAGAGAGATCAGCAGGGAAGTGATGATGACCACCGAGGGCACGGAGATCAGCACTGTGGTGGTCTGGAAAAAGGTGGAAATCACTGGTCCCATGCCCGTCATGTACATGTGGTGGGCCCACACGATAAAGGACAGGAATCCGAGCACCAACACCATGTAAACCATACCTTTGTAGCCCCAGAGCGGCTTGCGGGAGTTGACCGGAATAACGTCGGACACGCAGGCGAAGGCAGGCAAGAGCAGCACGTAGACCTCAGGGTGACCAAGGAACCAGAACAAGTGCTGGAAAAGCAGGGGCGAGCCACCACCGGAGAGTTCTGCCAGCCCGGTTTGCGAGGTGAATAGCCCTGTGGGCATGAAGAAGGAGGAATGCGCCACACGATCCATCAACTGCATGATGCCGGCAGCTTCCAAGGGCGGAAAGGCAAGCAGCAGCAGGAAGCCGGTCACCAGCATCGACCACACGAAAAAGGGCATGCGCATCCAAGTCATGCCCCGGGCGCGCAGGTTGATGATGGTGGTAATGAAATTGACCGATCCGAGCAGCGAGGAGGTGATCAGACAGACCAGTCCGATCAACCACTGGGTTTGACCCGCCAACCATTGGTTCACGATCTGTCCATCCGCAAAGCCCGCAAGCGGCGAGTAGTTGGTCCAACCCGACTTGGCAGCACCCGATTCCATGAAGAAGGAGGCGCACATGATCAGGCCACCGATGAGATAAATCCAGTAACTGGCCATATTCAGGCGCGGAAAGGCCATGTCTGGAGCCCCAATCTGGAGCGGAGTCACATAGTTGCCAAAGGCACCGAAACCGAGGGGCACGATGCCCAGGAAGACCATGATTGTGCCGTGCATGGCACCGAACATGTTGTAGGTCTCACCGGTAAGCTTGCCATCAGAGAGCCAACGGGCCTTCCAATCATCGGTGAGAAAGAAGCTCATCCACTCTGGCAGTGGCTGATGCGGATAGGCGATGCTCCAGCGCATCACCATCATCAGGTAGAAACCAAACGCCAGAAACAGCATGGCGGTGATGCCATACTGCAGGCCGATCATCTTGTGATCGGTGGAAAAGATGTATTTTTTCCAGAAAGGGGGATCGTGGTGGTGATCGTCGTGGGAATGGGCGTCAGCGCTCATGATGGATTCGGACTGCTTGATTGCGGTGGAAAAGGTTGGAGATCAGGGGGCGGCAGCCTCCGCAGGCTCGAGGGTGATTGGGTTGACTAGAGTGGTGGGGTCCATTGGATCACCGGGAAGATTCTTCGCGTGATTGGCAGCGAGTTCCTCACCCGTAACCTGCTTACCTGCCATCGCACGGTTTGATGAAATTTCAATGGCTTGTTTTGCCATATTGACACTCACCACATCCCCCGTGCTGTTGCCAAAGTTGTTGCGAACATAGGTCATCACCCCGGCAAGGTCTTCAGGAGAGAGGCCAAGCTGGGCCGGCATGCCACCAGGATAGCTCTTGCCAGTACTAGTGGGACCGGCCAAGCCGTTGAGAATAATCATCGCGAAACGCTCACTGTCGCCCACAACCCACTCGGAGCCCACCAGCGAGGGGAAGTTGTTGTTGCCCTTGGCGTCACCCTGGTGACAGCCGTTGCACTTGACGCTGTAGACTTTCTGGCCCTTGGCGATCAGAGCATCAATGGCCGGCTTGGGCAGTGGACCCGTGTCTTTAGTGCCGGGTGCGCTGGCGCGCACGTAGTTTTCAGGAAAGGTTTCGCCATAGGCAAAGAGCTTGCCGCCCGCTCCGAGGATACCACCGGCGATCACCGCCACGATGCCGCAGACAGCCATCACCCAAAGCGTGATGGGCTCTGCTCCCTGGTCATCAACACGCTTTTCACGGGCAGCGGCCGCCAGTTCGCGGTCCACACGCTCGTGGGCTTGCGCTACATTGATGTTTTCCTCTAGATCAGGTTTCTGGGTCGAAGACATGGATGGAATGATTGGGGAAATGCTTGGTCCTGATTACTTCTTACCGGGAGAGAAATCGAGCTGGGCAGGCACCGCCTGATCTTTCTTGAGCGAGATCAGGTAAGAGGCCAAGGCCTTGACCTCGGAGCCGGGGACAACCTCGTGGCCCTCGCAGGCATCGACATCGAGTGCCTCATCGGAGCCTTGTCCGGCGATCTTCTTCTTTTCGAAGAGGAAGGGATGCGGAGGGCAGGTCGCACGCCCGATGCGTAGATCGGCGCGGTTGAAGGGACGGTAAAGGTGGTAATAGATCCAGTCCTCGGGACTTTGGCCCTCTTCGAGGTAGTTGGCTTCAAGACGGCGGCCGAAGTTGGAGAGGTCAGGACCCATGCGGGTCACCCCGATGTGTGCATAGGATTCGCCGAGGAAGTCCCAAGCATTGGTCTCACGGCGGGTGTCGCCTCGATCCTCATCATCGGCAAGTCCACCCCAATCGGAGCGGAACATGTCGTTTCCGGCGTAGGTCGGACGAATTACCTGGGTGTGGCAGAGGTAGCAACCATTGGCGGCGTAGACTGCGGCTCCGTTGACGATGCGTCCGGTGCGTTTAGGGAAGAAGACTTCGCCCGCTTGCTCGGTGCCTTCCGCATGCACGATGGGCTCGAGACTGCGCATCTTGAAAAAGGGAATGACGACCACTGCCAGCCAGGCAATACCGAAGCTGGCAACGAGACCGAGGATGAAAGTGCGCAAACTCATGAGTGAATGGATAGTGAATGAATGGGCGAGCTCAATCTCGGGTTTAGTGGGCGGGCTCAATCTCGCCGGCATTATCGATATCTCCCTCTTCACCATGCGGGCTGGCATGATCGTGGGAACTGACCAGGAGGGTCGGGTGGGTACTGCGGCGGCCGAGGCGCATCCACATCAGGGCGAGGTGAAGCAGGAAGAACACGTTGGAGAGGAGAATGAGACTCCAGGAGATGGTGACAGCCCATGCGTAGGGATTGGCGCGGGCGAGATCGTTGGTTTTCCAGTCCTCGATGCCCAGTCCCTGCATCAAACCTCCAAAGATCGCCACCAGGGCCACAAAGACCACACCGTAGCAGGAGAGGAGGAAGTGCATGGAAATCAAACGCTTAGAAACCCATTCACGACGCGTGATACGGGGCACAATGAAGTAGGTAGCGCCAAACATCACCAGGCTGAAGAAACCATAGATACCGAGAACGTCAAATCCGTAGCCGGAAATACTGAACTGGGAGAGCTGGAGAGTGTTAAAGCCGTCGAATGGCAGGTTGAGTAAGACTGCGGAACAAGCGAGGATAATCAGCCCAGTGATACCGGCAGTCACAAAGCGCAGGGATGGGCTCTTGGAGAGAGTGTCTTTGTCGGAGAGCACAGTGCACAGCATGTTGACGGCAGCGGTGCAGGCGGGAATAAAAATCAGGGCGGTGGCCGCGGCACCCACATAAGGCAGGAAGGCAGGAATCGGGGCTCCGGCAAGTTTTTGCATACCAGCCCAGGGGGCAATGATGGCCAGAGACCAGAAACCGAGCTTGGCCAGAGCATAGCTGAAGACCGGACGGCCGGTAACCTTGGGCGCCAAATAGTAGGCAGCGCCGAGGGCAACGGGCGTAAAGAAGAGCAACAGCATGCCGGAGCGGAACCAAGCATTGATGCCGGCAGCCATCACCGGATGACCCTCGAGGCAGTGAATGAGGGTGTTTGCAGTGATGTAGATCCAAGGGAACCAGACCATGGCAGCGAGCAAATACCATTGGGTCACGTAAACCTGACCCTTGGGTCTTACACGAAACTGGATGAAGGACCAGATGATGATGATAAAGTAGCTGATCAACAGCACCGGCCAGGCGAACACCGGGAATTCCATCCATTGGATGCCGGTGCCGTAGCCACCGAGAATGCCCAAGGTACCCATGGTAACCCCGAGGTTCCAGATGTGACCGGCAGTGAGAATGGTGCCCGCAGACCTGCACTCCTTGCGTGAGAGACGGGCCATCAGCCAGATGATAACGGCAAAGGCCGCCTGCATGGCCCATCCGTAGATCAGAACATTCATGTGGGCCGGGAAAACGCGCCCATAGCTCAGCAGCGGGCAGCTGCTCAGGAACTCCGGATGGTGCATCTTGGCTGAGGCAATCACACCGAGCAGGATGGAAACGGCCAGCCATGCAGCGCCACTGCACAGAAAAAACATGACGGGATGACGCAGCGAGCGGTCGATGCCCGCACGCAATTGGGCGTCCTCAGTCGTGGATTGGGTATCTTGGGAAGACATCGTGGGAAAATCAGGGTTGGATCAGATCCTTGACAGTAAGGGTAGGCTTGCCGATCTCGCTGCGCAGCATCTTGACCTGCTCGGGCTTCACGGCGGCAGCCTCGTTGCCGAAGCTATTGCGAATGTAGGTGAGCACCGCACTCATTTGCTCATCGGTCTGGTAATTGAGAGCAGCCATGGATAATGGCAGGTTGTAATCCACGCCAGCGACGGTGATTGGACCACCGAGTCCGCGCATCTGGATGCGAATCAGATTGGAAACCGGACCGGTCACCCACTCAGACTTGGCGAGTGGCGGCGCAAGATTGGGAACCCCCTGCCCTTCCTGACCATGACAGGCGGCACAGACCAGATACTGGGCCTTGCCCATGGCCATGACAGCTTCATCAATGGGGCCCTCCTCGGTCAGTGCATCGACTGCAGCGAAATCGGCGCCGGGCCCCTCTGCCAGGCGCTTGGCGGTTTCGGAGCCTGGCACCAGCTGTTCGGGCGTCTCCACTGCGACCGGCTTGGAAGCGGCGAGTGACTTGGCCACTTCGTCCACAGCGGCGTCAATGGCCTCCTTGGTGAGCTCCTCTGCTTGGGCGGCTTCCACGGCCTCCTTGGTTTCGTAGCGTTTTTGGGCGGCGAGCGCTTCGAAGTCGTCGGGCTTGCCTCGATTGATCAGGGCGATCACCGCCAAGAGGACAGCGAAGATCAGCACAATGCCGAGACCCAGCCAGAAGGCGGAGAAACGAATGAAGAGGTTGTCGCGGTTGGGATCCATTGGGTCTGGGACTGAGAGTCAGTTGGAAAGGTTGGCGGACTCGAGAATGCGTGGGTCTCGGTTCGGGTAGAGCGAGTATTGGCCAAGAGCGCGAAGCAAGAAGAACAGGAACGCGGCACCAATGGTGACGAAGGCAAGAATATCACCCCAGAAAGCACCGGGCATGGAGACGCAGATCTCACCGTATTTGGGATCAATATTGCCCAAGGACACGCCGCGCTCGGGAATGGTGATCAGGTAGTGATCGAGCACATGCATGCAGAGGGTGTAGATGGCGAGAATCGAGAGCGTCTTGGGGTTACGCTTCAACCAAGCTTGCAGGAGCACCACGAAGGGCACCACGAAGTGACCGAAGACCAGCACAATCATGGCGATGTTCCAGTTGCCGGTGTTGCGTATCAGGAAGTAGGAGGTTTCCTCGGTGATGCCGGCATACCAGATCAGGAAGTATTGCGAGAAGGCGATGTAGGCCCAGAACACAGTGAAGGCGAAGAGCAGCTTACCCATGATGTGGTAGTGCTCGGGAGTGGTGACCTTATTCAAGTGACCCCTGGACTGCAACCAGGCGCAAACCAGGATGATGACCGCCATCGAGTTGAGCGCGGAACCGGCAAAGAGATAGACCCCCCACATCGTGGAGAACCATTTGTAGTCGAGTGCCATCATGAAATCGAAACCGGTGAAAGTGATGGTCAGCGCGAAGATGATCAGCGTGTAGGTGGAGTGGAAGCGGGCCTTGAACAGGCGTTTGGTTCCGGGATTGGGATCGGTGTCCTGATTGGTGGAAAGCTTGCGCAGAAAGATGATGACGGCACTCAGGCCCACACCCCAGAAGATGACACGCACGTACCAGAAAGGAATGTTCATGTACCAGTGCTTGAGATAAAGCAGGTGGTCGGTGTGATGGAGATACTCCTTCATGGGCTCTTCACCTACCCCACGGTGAATGTTCATCCACTCATAGAGGTAGTGCTGGACGGTGGGGCAGAGCAGCGGGATGCCGAAGAGGAACATCCAGGGATAGGTCGAGCCGAGATTCTCGAAGGTGCGACGCACCGAAGTCCCCCACCCCGAGTTGGACACGTTGTGTAGCAGTGTCCAGAAGCAGCCACCAATCGAGAGCGTAAGGAAGAAGTAGAAAGCGAAGAGCCAGGAGTAAGCGTAGCTGCCCTGGGTGACACCACTGGCATTTTCACCCGGCTTGAGTCCTTCAGGCTCGGGGCCCCAGAACAGCAGGTAAACACTGATCAGCGAGCCGATGGCGGCGATTGCAGCGGCAATCATCTTCACCTTGACCAACTTGGAGTTATCGAGGTGATCGCCGTTGATCTTGATGTCGGAGGATGTGACGTGGTGTCCCATAGCGATGATATTGAAAAATTATTCAGCGGAAGCCTTGGCGGCCTGGAGGGTGTGGATGTAGGCGATGATCGCCCAGCGGTCGCGAACCGGGATGTTGTAGCCGTAGCCACCCATCTGACCCTTGCCCATGGTAATGACCTCGTAGAGGCGGCCGTCGGGATAGACTTCCGGTGAGATGGCATTGAGCTTGGCGTTGGGATTGCCGGCCACCGGCACACCATATTGGGCCGTGATGCCGTTGCCGTTGCCGGACTCGCCGTGGCAGATGGCGCAGTAGATGGCGTAGCGTTCTTCACCGCGGCGGATCAACGCCTCGGCAGACTCCGGAGTCAGCTCGAGCTCTTCGGGCATCCCGTTACCGTAATAATCACCGACGTGTCCGGTGTAATAATAACCGGTCTGGCCGCCGAATTCATATTCGGGAATGCCACCGATCTCGCGTTGACCGTGAGGGTTGAAACCGAGGGCTTGGGTGCCATCCACCGGCAAACGTCCGCCCTGGCCGTCCGCAAAGAAGTCGCTGGGCTTCTGGGCGCGGAGCTTGTCCTGCTCATCCATGTCCGGGAAGACCCGCACCGGAGGCTCAGAGAACTTCTGACCACGAAAGCCGAAGATGCCGACCACCACGAGGGCAATCAGAGCGTAAGCTAGAAAGAAGTAGCGCATTGAAATTCAGAGATTGGGTATTTGGATGCTGGATATGAGGGATGCCCCATCAGCCTTGATCTTCTTCTTCGACGAGTTCGATGTTATCGCCGCCGATTTCCTCGAGGAACTGCTTGGTTGCCTGGGTATCGAAGCTGCCGTCACGCGCCTCGATGGCGATGAAGAACGCATCGTCGGTAGCACGGTGAAATTGGCGACTGGCAAAGAGCGGATGATTGAGGCGCGGCAGCTGGATCAGGGCGAGCAGGCCGAAGAGCACGGTGAAGCCTGAGAAGAGGATGGTCAGCTCGAACATCACCGGAAAGAAGGCCGGCACGGTGAAGATGTTGCTGGGCTTGGCTTGGACGATGGTCGGGTAGATCACCACCTGGGTGGTGTAAGCCAGGGTGAAGGCGGTGATGGTTCCGGTAATGCCGCCGAAAAACACGAACCAGGGAAGAATGGAGCGCTTCATACCCATCGCTCCATCAAGACCGTGGATGGGATAGGGCGAATAGCAGTCCCATTTCTTGACGCCGGCATCGCGCACTTTCTCCGCCGCCTTGAAGAGGGCGGAGGCACTCTTGAACTCGGCCAGGTAACCGTAGACTCGTTTGCGGGTGGTACTCACAGGAAAGTGTTTTTCGTTTTAAGTGTTCGGAGTGGGGCGGCTCAGGACTTGGTGTCGTGCAATTCCTTCTGGTAGGCCTCTTCAACGACAACGCCATCATCGGCATGACTCTCGTTGTCTTCATAGTGGGGATCGCTCTCGACCTTGGTCCATTTGACCTCAGCAATGTTGATGCAGGGCAAAAAGCGCATGAAGAGCATGAAGAGGGCGAGGAACATGCCAATGGTGCCGACAAAAAGCAGTTGGTCCTGACCGGAAGGACTGTAGGTCTTCCAGTCGCCGGGTAGCCACATGCGCGCCAGTGTGGTGACGATGATCACGAAGCGCTCGAACCACATGCCGACGTTCACACACATTGCCACGGCCATCACGACCCAGAGGTTTTCACGGCACTTCTTGAACCAGAAAATCTGTGGTGAAAGCACGTTGAGTGACATCATCGCGGCGTAAGCCCACCAGTAAGGACCGGCAATGCGGAACTTGAAGGCGTTCATCTCGTAGAGCGCACCCGAGTAGAAGGCGACAAAAAGCTCCATTAGGTAAGCGTAACCAACGATGGTGCCGGTGAGGAGAATGATCTTCGCCATGTTGTCGATGTGCTTCATGGTGATCAGGTCCTGCAGTCCGTAAACGAAGCGCGCCGGGATCATGATGGTCAGCACCATGGCGAAGCCGCCGAAGATGGCGCCTGCCACGAAGTAGGGCGGGAAGATGGTGGTGTGCCAGCCGGGCACCACCGAGGTCGCGAAGTCGAAGGACACGACCGAGTGCACCGAGAGGACGAGCGGCGTGGAAAGCGCAGCCAAGAGCAGGTAGGCCATTTCGTAATGACTCCACTGGCGATTGCCACCGCGCCAGCCCAGCGAGAAGATACCGTAGAGCACCTTGCGCAGTCCGTTTTTACATCGGTCACGGATGGTGGCTAGATCGGGAACCATGCCGAGATACCAGAAGATCAGGGAAATCGTGAAATAGGTGGAAACCGCGAACACATCCCAAAGCAGGGGCGACTTGAAGTTCTGCCAAATGGCATTGGCGTTGGGCACTGGAGCCAGGAACCAGGCAAACCAGACACGGCCGACGTGGAAGGCAGGGAAAATCCCCGCACACATCACCGCGAAAATGGTCATGGCTTCCGCCGCGCGGTTGATCGAGGTCCGCCAGTTCTGGCGGGTGAGGAAGAGAATCGCGGAAATCAGGGTTCCCGCGTGACCGATGCCAATCCAGAACACGAAGTTGACGATGGGCCAACCCCACATCACACGGTTGGTGTTACCCCACACACCGACACCGGTCGACACCAGATGGAACAATCCACCACCCACACCAATCATGGCGATCAGGGCGGATGGCAAAAACAGCATCCACCACAGGAGCGGCTGGCGGTTTTCAAGCACACCGCAAATGCGCTCGGTAATCCAGTGGTAAGAGCGGCCTTCAAGAACGAGTTTCTCGCGCTTGAGCACCGGCAACTTCACATCGGACACATTGTCCTGAGCAGTCTCTGAAGTGGATGACATGATGGAGATTCGGAGTGAGAAAAGTTGGAGTGATCAGGATCAGGCCATGTTGATGGTGGCCTTGCCGATGAACTTGGCGTCCGGCATTTCAGGATTGGGATTCTTGACGCGGGCCAGGTAGCTGGTGCGCGGGCGGGTGCCGATATAATTGAGCAAGTCATAGTTGCGCTTGAGCTCCTTGGCGCGGCCCATCTCGGACTTCTTGCCATCCTTGAGGTTGCCGAAGCTGATCGCTCCAGCAGGGCATGCCTCTTGGCAGGCGGCTTTTACCGAGTCAACGGGGATGCGCAGGGTGTCGGTATTGACCTCCATGTCGGTGGAGGCCTTGCCGGCGACGAGCGCCTCTTGCTTCTGACCACGCTTCTGGCGGATAACCGCATCCTTGAGGCGCTGCACACAATAGGTGCACTTTTCCATCACACCGCGCATGCGAACCGTGACATTGGGGTTCTTCTGCAGATGATCCGGACCACCCACGTCCTTCTTGCCCAAGGGGCCGCGGTTGAGGTTGTGTTTGATCAGCGGATTGCGCTTGTTGTAGTCGAAGAAGTTGAAGCGGCGCGCCTTGTAGGGGCAGTTGTTGGCGCAGTAGCGCGTACCGATGCAGCGGTTGTAGGCCATCGCGTTGAGGCCGTCCTCGGTGTGCACCGTGGCATTGACCGGACAAACCGTTTCGCAGGGGGCTGACTCGCACTGCACACAGGCCACGGGTTGTGGCACCATGGCGGGGTTGTCCTGAACCCACTCGGGAGCTTTCTTATAATCGCCGGTCTTCTTATCCTTGATTTTTTGACCGTGATCGTCGCGGGCGTATTTTTGGGCAGCGTAGTAGCGATCCATGCGGATCCAATGCATTTCGCGGCCCATGGCCACCTGCTCCTTGCCAACGATTGGAATGTTGTTTTCGGCCTGACAGGCAATGGTGCAGGCGGAACAACCCATGCAAGAGGTCAGGTCGATGGCCATGCCCCACTGGTGCAGTGGATCATTGATCAGCGGTTGGGCCTTTCCGTCCTTGCCGGGATCCCAGGTGGAGGAACCTTCTGGCTTGTAGAGGTAGACGTTGGGCGGAACGTGGGAATCCACACCCTGCTTGGAGACTTCTTCGAGTTGGGCGTCGAAGCTGCCCTTGCGCGCATCCGGCATGGTGGAAACCTCGCGGGCCAGGGCGCGGCCATACATGGCGTGGTGCTCCTGGGTGAGAGCCACAGGATAGCGGCCCTTGGTCAGCTCGACCTTGGCACCTGTCGCAAAATAGGGAGTTTCGGACTTGCGCAGCGGGTAGACATTGAAGCCGCGGTTGACACCCACCAGGCCGACGTGGCTTTCGTTGACGGGCTCGCGACCGAGGTCGTCCTCGTGGTTGATGCCCTGGCCGTAACCCACCGGAATGATGATGGTGTTTTCAGCCTGACCGAAGGAAATCATCACGGGCACCACCAGGCTCTTGCCATGGACGGTGAGCTTAATGAGCGGCGCGGTGCGCTTCTGGCCTTCACCGTCAGGACCGACCGTGGCGAAGGTGGTTTCGAGCTTCAGGACCTCATCGTAAATGCCGAGGGCCTTGGCGGTCTTGGGAGCAATCAGGGCGGCGTTGTCCCAGGTGATCTTGGAGATGGGATCTGGGGCTTCCTGCAGCCAACCGTTGTCGATGTAGCGGCCATCGAGAATGGAAGCATCGGTGGCGAAGATCACTTCGAGCGAGTCCTTGCCGGGAGCCTTCACATCACTGGGGGCGGGCAAGCCCATGTCGGAAGGAGTGGCGGCCGCGAAGCTGGAGTCGGCCTGGAAACCGTCGCGAAGCAGTTTCTTCCAGGCGGTCTGATCGCCACCAAAGGTCTTGCGAACCGCATCGTGGGCGGGAGAGGCAGCCCCCTCGGGGCCTTCGCCGTTGAGGAGTTTGCCTTGCTTGTCGAGCAGAGCCAGCAGCAGCTCGAGCTCGGACACGCAATCCGCATAGAGCGGCAGGATCATGGGCTGCACCACGCTGTAAGTGCCGCGCGCACTGCGGGCGTCACTCCAGCTCTCCAGGTAGTGGGTGGCGGGTATGTGCCAGGTGGCGGCGTGGGCGGTGGCATCCGTGCGCTCACCGAGATGGATGGAGGTCTTGACCTTGCCAAGCAGGCCCCCGAAGTCGAAGTCGGCTGGGGCATCAAAGACAGGATTGGACGGGGTCAGCAGCAGCAAGGTGTCGATGGCACCTGCTTCGATATCGGCTTTAAGATCCGCAATGCAGCCCATAACGGCAGCATCGGATTGCAGGGCGAGCATGGGCTTACCCGCACCGAGACTGCCGAGCGTACGGTTGATCGCCAGCGCCAAACCGCGGACCGCCTTGCTTTGACGCGAGCCTGCAATCACCAACGAACGACCGGCATGGTCCTGAAGATCCTTGGCAAGCACATCGACCCAATTCTGGTGATTGGCGTCGAGCTTTGGTGCGGAGGCACCGGGAACCTTGAGTTTGGCAGCCACGGCCCGGGCAATCGTCTCAACTTGGCTGGGAGCCACACGCAGACGGTGATCGGCCATGCCACCGGTCAGGGAGTAGGCAGCTTCCACAGCATAGAGGCGGTTCATGCCATCGGCATCCGCCTTCTTGGTGTAGCCCTTGCCTTCCGGCTTGCGGCGATCGAAGAAGGGAGTCACCGGACCTTGCGGGTCGGTAGAGGTAAAGTCGCTGTCGAGCGCGAGGATGCGGTCCGCCTTGCTAAAGTCGGCCACCAGTTTCACGCCGTCTCCAGCAATGTCTTCGGCCTGGAGCGCTTCGTAACTGTAAAACTTGGCGGCGGAGAACTTCTTGCCGAGTTCCCCTACCAGTCGGCTGCGAGTTGGACTGAGGTCGGCACCAAAGACAAAACCGATCTTGGCGGAACTGTCTGCGGCAAGTCCGGCAATCAGCGCATCGAGTTCGGCGCGCTTGGCCTTTTTCTTGCCCTTGAGAATGGTCTTGGAGCGGTTGGGCGCGTAAAGATTGAGAATCGAAGCCTGGGCGAAGGCATCGGTGCCGTCGGCATCCGGATGCAGGGTGTTGGGGGCGAGCTTGGTCGGGCGACCCTCGAAAGTGGTGACCACCAGGGGCACCGCACCGGCCGCGCGCGGCATGGTCGAGGCATAGTAGGTGGCCTTGCCCGGAATCACCCACTCAGGCGACTTGGTGTAAGGCACGATGTAGCTTTCCGGGCGGCGGCAGCTCGTCATGCCGAAACCGGCGAGCGCGCTCGAAGCACCCATCAGTTTCATGAATGAACGCCGCGAGGTCTCGACCTCTTGCTGGTTGGCCATTTCGGCAGCCCCACGAGGAAACTCACGCTCGAGCCAGCTGCGAAATTGAGAACTGTCCTCAAGCTGACCCGTGCTGCGCCAAGAGACGGTGGACTCGTCGGCGGGAGCTTCGGGGTGATGCTGAATGCGCTTGCTCATGGGTGAATCGCGAGGGTGTTGGGAAAGTGGAGAGAGTAACTGAATTGGGAGAGCAGGAGGCTGGATGAGCTCGGTGGCCTTAGTGGTGACACGTCGCACAGGAGGTCTTGGGACTGACCTTGAATTGCTCCTTGAGCTTCTTGCCGAGATCTTCGGTGGTTTTGACGGCAGAGCCCTCGGCAACGTATCTGGCAACATCCTTGTCGCCGTAGTCGAAATTGAAGACCTCCTCGAGCGGGCGCAGGTGCTTCTCGGGAGCGCGGTGGCAATCAAGGCACCAACCCATGGAGTGAGATTCGGCCTGATAGACCACTTCCATCTGGTTGACGTCACCGTGACAACTTTGGCATGAAATCCCGCGGTTCACGTGAGCCGAGTGGTTGAAATAAACGTAGTCGGGAGACTTGTGAATGCGCACCCACTCGATGGGCTTGCCATCGTAATGCGGATGCTGGTCGTTCATTGAGCGGTGCAGCGGCTCAAGCTTGGGGCTGTCGCGTTGCACGTGCTGGTGGCAGTTCCAACAGGTGTTGCCGGTGGGCACGTTGGAGTGACCGGCGACGTCGACGAAAGAGTGGCAGTAACGGCAATCGAGACCCAGCTGATCCACATGAATCTTGTGGGAGAAGGGAATCGGCTGACTCGGTTGATAACCCACCCGCAGGGTCTTGGGAGTCGCGTAGTAGCTGAAAGCGAGAGCGATCCCGGCTACTGTGGTGCCGATACACACGGCAATTTTAAGAGGCAGCAGATTGGTCCAGCGGGGAAAAATGTTTGCCATGACGAGGCGGGGACGGTGCGGGGAGTGGGGTATTTGAGCGAGAGATTTAGGTCACCTTGCTCGGCGCGGGGAGGATGCAAACCATCACAGCAGTTGCAATGGAAAAAAGCCTCTGAAAGGCATTTTATTAAGGCATCCTTCAGACTTCTCTTATTGAGATCCATACTCATTAAGAGAGGGTCGCAATTCCCTTTCTCATCCACCTCAGGCTGACCAGTTCATCCCATTCTCTTTTCGCCACTTACGGTAGGCGGAAAACTGCTCGGTCTTTGACAAGACCAAGCGGGTTGGATCTTCGGCGAGGAATTGCTCAAAAGCACCCGACTTCTCTGCGGAGGTATTCTCCAGCTAGGTTGCACAAGCCTCTCATCCAAGGACTTCTGCATGCGAACAAGCTGTGCTTCCAGGCCTGAAATGGCGGCTCGCAGCGCAATCAACAAGACAAGCAACAAGACGAATGCGCCTAGTAGAATCCACTCAATGATCGAGACATCTTCCATGACCAATCAGATGTCGTAAGCCTTGCGGCGCTCACGCTTACAGAGGGCGTTGGCCTCGTCGTCGCCAACAAAGCGCTCGGTTTTTGGATCAAATGTCAATTTGCGACCCAAGCGCCAGGCGATGGATGCGGCGTGCGCGGTCACGTGTCCGTTGCGCGCGATTACCG
The DNA here is from genome assembly GCA_030828305.1 of Luteolibacter sp. Classification (GTDB taxonomy): domain Bacteria; phylum Verrucomicrobiota; class Verrucomicrobiia; order Verrucomicrobiales; family Akkermansiaceae; genus Luteolibacter. Next base: position 3,364 of record JAURCU010000036.1, on the reverse strand, counting down.
AATTGCAGGCCGGCGCTTCACGTGACTTCACGCAGTCGAGAAAGTTTCGGACATGCTTGGTGGGCACGATACCCGACATGGGCTCGGGAGCCTTGTTACCCCAGTGGCTCTCACTGCTGCTGACCACCAAGCCACTGTCGCCGGTCTCAACCCATCCATCCTCGCCTTCCAGACGTACCGGACAGCTCGAGAGACCCTTCTGCCAGTCCCCTTCCCCCTTGAAGCCTGCAATGCGCACCACCAAGCGGGTACCGTCGGCGTATTTGCCGTAAATCGTGCTACCATCGACCTCGAATTCCACCGGACTGGTGTCGTCCTTGCCGGCGGCCCATTGGCAGATATCAATGGTGTGGGAGCCCCACTCGAGCACCTTCCAGCCGGAGCTCAGATTGTTGTGCCCGCGCCAACGACCCTGACAATACTTCTTGTTGTAGGGCATGTCGAGCGAGGGGCCAAGCCAGCGGTCCCAGTCGATGACCTCCGGATCGGGCAGTGGCTCGCCGGGCAGCGGATCATGACCCATGAAAGGCTCGATACTGCCGGCATGTACTGAGGTGATCTTGCCGAGTTTGCCTTGCTGAGCGAGCCTGGAGGCAAAAGCGAAATTGTCGACGTTGCGGCGTTGGGTTCCGGCTTGGAAAATGCGCTTATGCTTGCGTACTTCCTCATCGAGCTCGCGGCTTTCATCGATGGTCATGGTACAAGGTTTCTCGCAATAGACATCCTTGCCGGCGCGCACCGCCTTGACACTAGCCGGCGTATGCCAGCGGTCTCCGGTGGCAATCAACACGGCATCGATGTCCTCACGCGCGAGAATATCCTCCATCTCGCGATATGTCTTACAGTCCTCATTCTTGTATGTTCGGTTGGTCATCCTGCGAATGATCTCCGCGCGCTCGGCTTGGGCATCGCAAATGGCCACAAACTGACAATCCTTCTCGCCATAAAAGGCATCCACCACCTTGCGACCTCGTGGCCCGAGGCCGATGCCTCCCACTACAATGCGGTTACTGGGGGCAACGTGGCCATCCTTGCCAAGGGCACTGGAGGGAACAATGGTAGGCATGCCGGCAAAGGCCGCTGCACCGGCGATAAATGTTCTGCGATTGGTACTCATGAGCTTATGGATAGGATGGCTATTCATTGAATACGGCCAAGGAAAATACATATTTCACCCTCAGCGCATCCCGCCGCATTTACTCTCCGGGCTTCTCCTCTGATCCTGCCTTTCGCCTCTTGGACTCGGCGATCATCTGCTCAGCAAGCTCATGCAGCTCCTCCACGGGAATTGCAAAACTCTCGGCGCGGTTGGCGCGAGCAATGTTCATGCCGATGCACTGCCCATCCAAGTTGATCAAAGGTCCGCCCACAATCTTACTACTACCAAGGATACTGTGCTGAACCACGCGCGGAAAGTCACTGCGTCGCTCCGAGAAATCACCGCTCATCATATCGTTGCGGTTGGGGGGCGGCTTCATCTGATGGCTTGGCATCAGCTCCACATAAAACTCCAGCTCCTCCTTGCCACGTTTGAGTTCAATAAGCACACTGCTGCCGGTGTAATGGTGGGCCTTGAGGTGCTCCACGAGTTCCTCTACCTTTTTAATTTCCTTGCCATCGGCAGATAGCAGGACATCCCCCTTCTTGATTCCGGCTGCATGGGCTCCGCCCTTTGCTTCGAGCGCTTGCACCACCAAGCCCTTCTTTTCTTCTTGTTTGATGGCCACGCCCATCACCAGGCCACCGCTCGGTTTGATTCGGTGTGGCTGAGCGCTGATCACACCCATCAGCAAACGGCGCCTGAAGCGGGAAGACACGCCGTTGGCGCACACCCAGCTACCAAGCGCAAGGTCACTGCTCTGGGCATATTCAACCGGCTTGAGATCTTGCGCTTCGACCTTGATCAGGCAGACGTCCCACCGAGAGTTTTGTGCCAGCAGCTCCACGGATTTGTATAGCTGCTTGTCGATGACGACCTCGGGCTGCTTTAGCTGCATGAACTCACTGGCCTTGGTCAGGATATGACCGTCGGCGGAAATGACCACTCCGTATCCGGATTCGTCGCGACCATCCATGATGAGCGCACTCGAGCTTTGCAGGACCTGACGTTGTGGCTCGAAGACCGCCAACAATTGCGAGCCGGTGCTGCGCAGTGGTGCCTCCAGACTAAACTGGGCCGCCGATGGAGCCGCCGTGGCAAGGAGGATGGAGAAGAGTATTTTAGCGTTCACCGAGTTCGATGGTAATCGTTTTGCTTTCTTCGCCGCGCTTCAATTCAAAGGTGATTTCCTGACCCGCGGACATTTCCTTGAGCAGATCCTGGAGATCCTCGCGCTTGGAGAGCGGCTTCTCATTGGCGGATAGGAGAATATCACCTTCCTTGATTCCGGCCTTCGCGGCCGGCGTATCCTCACCCACCCGGGTGACACGGATGCCGCCCCCATCATGGCCCTCTGAGGCAAAACCCAGGAAGCCGTTGCCCTTGACCGGCTTCTGCGCGAACGGCCCCTCACCGAGGAATTCGCCCTCCATCATCGCATCCCAATTCTTGATAAACTCATCGGATGGCACGTGCATGTTTTCCTGCAGCACCTGCCCGACGCGCGAGTGAATGCCCACCAGTTTGCCGTTAAGATCGAAGAGCGGCCCACCGGAATCACCCCCGATGAGAATGCAATCAGAGTGAAATGTGGAGTTGGAGAGTTTCACGATGCGTCCGAGGCGCACCACCACGCCACGATCCTTTTCAAAGCCTCCCGAGTGACCCAGGGCAAACACCCAGTCGCCAAGTTGAGTCGAGTCCTTGCGGTCGATTTCCACATGCGGCCAGTTGTCACGCTCTGGTTTTACAATCCTGCACAAGGCGGCATCCGTTACCGAGTCCAGTCCCAAGGAAACCGCCTCGGCCTCGGTGCCATCCTCGAATAAAACCTTGATCGTCTTGTCCACGCCGCCCGAAACGTGAGCTGCGGTCATGATCAGGCCGTCCGGGGATACCACCACTCCACTGCCGCTTCCTCCTTTACCAATCTGCAAACAGATGGTTGCTGCGCGCGCAGTGGGAAGTCCGTCGAGCACTGCCTTCTCAATGACCTTCAAATCCTCCAGGCTTTCCGGAACCTTCTGGTCGTTGACGTAAAGCCGATCCCGGGCGTGCAGCAGCCCCAGCGTAAAACTGCCGCTGACAAGCATGCAGGTGAGCAAAGTGTGCATTTTGAAATTACGCATTGTTGAAGCTGAATTTACACATGGCTTGAAGCTGCTGGCAACCTGCCGCATGCGGCAATCATTAAAGTCTTTTGTAAACGGCAAGCCATTCGCGGCCTTCCCGACCCGGATAACCAAGGAGCGGCACCCAGGCCTC
>JAURCU010000035.1 GCA_030828305.1 Luteolibacter sp. | reverse complement strand
AAGGTCTGCTCGGTGCAACCGTAGGGGTAGCTGGCCAGATAGGGCAGCGCATCCACCATCGCACTCGCCACGCTTGGCGAGTAGTTGATGGTCAGCCGGCTCTCGGCCGGACGCATTTGCTTGGGCAGGGTGAAGTCGATCACGGCCTTGTTGCCATCCGGCGCAATCGCCCGGCTATAGGATTCGGTCTTGGTGATGCCGTGCACGTAGACGGGGAAGTTCATCTCCATCGCATCGGAGTCGTCCGATGCCAGAGCCTTCATGCGGATGGTCACTTGGCCCTCCGCCACCGCCTTGGTCGTCCAATCGATGCGCTTCTCGCCTTGCGAGGGAATGTTCACCTTGTGCACCAGCTTGTCGTCCGAGCTCAGGCCCTTGCCGTCGAGCTCAAGACTCACCGTCACGTCCTTGGCTTGCGGGTGATAGTTGTGAACCACCGCGCTCAGGGTGACCTCATCCTTCTGGACGAAGAAGCGAGGAGCCTGCAAGCGAATGATCAGATCCTTGCTGGTAACGATCTCCGCCGAACCCTCACCCACGCGGGTGCCCTTGCCCATGGCCCAGGTCTTGATCTTCCAGGTCGTCAGGTTATCGGGCATTTCGACTTCTATGGTCGCTTCCCCTTTTTCATCGGTCTTGACCGATCCCACCCATTTGAGCAAGTCGGCAAACTCTGAGCGGACCATGACTTCTGGCGCATCGGGAGCAAACCCGCCACCTTGTGCAAAACCCGCTGCGGCAGAGTCCGCTCTAATATCCAAATCATCCGCAAGCTCCGCGGTAGCCGCGCCGGGCACTGCAAAATCCTCCGCAGCTTTCAAAGAATTGGCAGATTTCCCAAAAAGCATCTGCCGCGATTGAAACTCACGCTCATGGCGATAGGCGCCAGCACCGCCACCCCTGGGGAGTCCCAGATAGTGCTGACGGCTCAGGCCAAGCATTTGCATGGTCAGTGTGTTCGGCTTCTGTTGGTGATCGCCCATCAAAGTCTGGGAGTGCCCCATACGAGTTCCGTAGTGATGGCGCTTCCAGCTCCAGAAAAACGGCACGATCTCGCCCACATTGGAGCCACCCGAGATGTATTCCAGGCTCTTGTCGTAGATGCTGATGGCGGCAGAGCCTTGGTAGGGTTCTCCATTGTGATCGGTGATCTTGATCGTTAGCGATGTCTTCTCGCGCGGCTTCAACTTGTCCTTGGCGGGAATCACTTCCACGCCCAACTGACGCTTCTCGGGAGGCAGCACGATCTCGCGCGTCACTTCATGAATTCGGCCGTCGGCCACGGTCACGGCGTTGATGAAAAAGTTCGGCATGTCCTTGAGCTCCACGGGCACCTCAACCACCTGCGACTTGCCATCCATCTTGATAATCTTGCGCAGCTCAGCCTTGCCCATGTTCGAGCGGATGTAGAGCCACACGCGCGAGCCGGGCTTGTTGACGTTGACCAGCAAGCGCACCACGTCTCCAGGACGATACTCCTGCTTGTCGGCAATCAGCTCGAGATCATTGTAGCGGAAGTCACCTTTGGCTTTCTCGCCCACCACGGAAAACACGGTCGCACCCTCACGCTTGCGGCCCTTGGCATCCACGAACTCCACCGCCATGCGGTATTGTCCGGGCGCGGAGGCCTTGAAGACCCAGCTGCCCTTTTCTGGCTCCCACTCAGCCACCTTCTTCTCCTCGATCTCACCTTGATCGGTGAGGGAAGTCGCATAGAGAATCGCCTTGGCTTTGCCCTCCACTTCCTTGCCATCCAGCGTGCGGGCGGCAAAGGTGCCGGTCACGGTGTCGCCGACGCGGGCATAGCCCCGGTCCAGCCAGACGGTCACGTCATACGGCTTGCGCGCCGCCAACACGGAACCCGAACCCACGATGGTTCTGCGCGAGGCATCCACCACTTCCGCACTAATTGAATAACGGTGGTCCTGGTCAGCATGGACCTGTTTGGCGAGCGCGCTGTCGATCTTCACCTTAACGCTGCCATCGGGACCGATGGGCAGGGTTTGCTCGAGAACCAATTCGGGGGCTCCCACGCGGCCGTGGTTCCACCATGGCGGACTGGGGCGGATGCAACCCCAATCTCTCCAGCCGGGATACCAGAGACACTCGGCAAAACACCACCAGTAGCCCGGTCCATAAAGCCAATCCCAAGGCATGGCGGGAAACCAGCGATCGTTAAAGAAGTTGCGCTCCACCTTGATCTTCACCTGAGCCTCCGAAACGGGTGCGCCGTGGTAATACTTGGCCTTCACGCTCACCTCAAACTCTTCGCCCAAGGACACCGGCGCCTTGGGCGCCTCGACCATCACCTCGAACTCGGGCTTCTTGTATTCCTCGACACGGAATCGGACATGGGCCACCGGCACCTGCCCGCTCACGATGATGTTGTAGTTGCCGAGGGCCGCGTCTTCTCCCAGCTCGAGCTCGAATTCCATGCCGCCAAACTCATCGGCCTCGAGTCCGCCGAATTTCTTGATCGTCTCGTTTCTGGCGTCCTTGACCTCGATGTTGGCCGTTTTGCCGGCGTAGGTGGAAAGCTCCCCGAGGTCGTAACGGGCCTCTCCGGCCCACAACTTCACGTGAACCTTCTGGCCGGGCCGATACACGGGACGGTCAGTGATCCCCAGCGTTCTGCGATTGATGTTCTGGGTGTAATCTTGATTGGAGGAGCGCCAGTTCAGATGGCGGCCCGCCATGTGTGCCTTGCGCTGCCCGGCATGGCCGACAATGTGCCACCTCGGATGGCGCAGCTTGGTTCTCTTCGAGAGCTCAAGGCGGCCATTCTCATCCGTCTTTTCACGAAAGTGATCGGCAACCACGTTGTAACGCCGCTTGTCATCGCGCTTCTTCAGGTACTCGGTCTCGTAACTGAAGAACTCCAATTCGCCCTGAACGGGCTCACCCGCCGCTGAGTCCACCAGATAGAAAACCTCCTTGTTGTCCTCAGTGCGCTGCAAGATCACCAGATCGCGAACCCAAAGCACAATCCACGAAGTGTTGCCCTCACTGAGATCGGACTTCAGCAGGTAGCAGCCCGCGTCCATCTTGCCGAGGCTCAGATTGATGTGCTTGTCCCGATGTCCTTGCTCCGGCTCAAGGGCTTTGTCCCATGAGCGGATCTCATCGCCGACATACTTTTCCCCATGGCCCTCAATCAAGGTGCGCGCCACCTGCTGAAGACCAGCACGGCTGCCGTCGACTTCAACAGGGTTGGATTTTAGATACTCCATCACATCATCCATGATCCTCTGCTCGTCGACCCTCTGAATGCTCAGCCTGGTGGATTTGGCATTCCGGAACACGAATGGAACCTTTACTTCGTGGCCCGCATGATAGGTGGGAGTGTTTCCGAACTGACTCCAATTGCCCCGAATCTGGTCGAGCAATTTCGCGCGGCTGTCGTTGCTGCCCTTGCCATGCAATTGAATGAGCTCTTGCAGCGTCTCAGCCGCTCTCATGAATTGGCTTCGGTTGAGAAATACCCGGACAAGCTGATCTCCCGCTTCGGGTGAGGAGTGTTTTCTGCCAGACCGCATCAATTTGCGCAGCCCGGGGATGAATTGGTAATCCTCCCTTAGCTCAAAGCGCTGCACACCGCTGGCCAATTTCGCAATGGTCTCGCCCTCACCCAAGGTCGAAGCCTTCAAGAGCCCGTCCCGTTCATCCACTCCGGGTTGTGACCACCAACCATAGCTTGCCATGGTCGCCACCCCGTAATGCTGCAGGCAGAAGTTCCACCAATTCATTTCCTCCTGCGGGCCGTCCTTCTCGGAGATCCTGCCGATCTCGGCCAAGGTCCAGCGCCAGCGCTCGCCATCGGACTTGGCCTCCTCCCAGCTCTCGGGCAGTTCAATCCAATCGGGTTTGCCAGCCGCATCAACGGGTGCTCCCGTGGTCGTGATCGGATCATCTACCATCAGATAGTTGGGCGCCTTGGCGAAATCGGTCTTGAGATAGAGTCGCCACATATTGCCTCTCTCCCGATGTCTGATCAAAGCAACTCCCAGCTGCCTCAACACCTGCACCTCGTCACTTCCACCCTTTTCCGCCACTTTCCATGCCTGCAGAAAACATTGCAGTGCGCGTAGGCGGTCTTGCTCATGCACCTGCATCCATCGGTTTCCGTGATACTGCGCACGTTGAAATTGGTTGTCCTTGATGGTGCCATAGGCTTGCGTCGAGAGGTAATGACCGCCGGCAGCTAACATGAAATGGTAGTTGTCCTTTTTCTTCTCGGTCAGCTCGGCCATCAAGGAGTCAAACTCCTGCATTTTTGACAGGCGTTGCTGCGACTGCAGGGCACGGCCCAAATCCTCGCCCGACTTCCCATCGTCGACCTCGCGCAGCAGCTTCACCCGCAGCTCGTAGGCCTCTTTCCAGTTGCCGTCCTTCTCCAGCTTCTCGGCTTTTTTCCTCATTTCAGGGGCGTCAGCGGCGAACGCCACCCCGCAGGCCAGCAGTAAAATTGTCAGTGTTTTCATAACGGATCCACTTGGGGGACACCCAGCCTAGCCAATCCTTAAGAAAAATCCGCAAAAAACCCCGGGGCCATCCGGCCCCGGGGTGTTTGACCAGCCAGATAAAGCTCCACGCTGCGCCCTGCATGTTGCATGCTCCCGTCCGTGTCGAGCTGGCGACCATCGCGTTTCGTGCCCCGCTGGAAGAAGAAACTTCCGGAATGGTCCCACGCGCCTATCATCGCCACACTGATTGCTGGGGCCATCGGCCTCGCCGTGCTGATCCTCTTTGTCGGCACCTACGTGATTCTCGCCAATGGCTACCCGATGGAGAAGGTGGCCGAACTGCGGCAATCCATGGTCTTCTGTGACCGAAGCGGCAAGCCTCTTGAAATCAGGGGTGCAGCACCCCGCGTCACCGCGAGCCGCGATGAGCTGCCCGACTTTCTGGTGCAGGCCCTGCACGCTCGCGAAGATGCCCGCTTTTCAAGCCACAACGGCATCGATTACCGAGGGCTGATCCGTGCCACCATGCGAAACTTGAAAGACTTCGACTTCACTCAAGGCGCCTCCACCCTGACCATGCAGTTGGCGCGCAACTGTTATGAAATCCGCGACCCCAGGAATCGAGGCAAGTTGCGCGAACTGCATCGCAAGTTTCTCGAGATGGCCATCGCCCGGCGCATCGAGAAGCACTACGGCAAGGAAGAGATCCTGACCTACTATCTGAATCGGATTTACCTCGGCTCGGGTTGTCACGGCATCGCCGAAGCCGCCGACATCTACTTCGCCAAGACCACTTCCAGGCTCAACGAGGCCGAATGCGCGCTACTGGCGGGCATCATCCGTGGGCCACACATCTACTCGCCGCTCAACAATCCGGAGGCCGCCCTTGAGCAGCGGCGTCAGACCCTGGCTCGCATGGCCGCCATGGGCATGATCACCCGGGAGCACGAGGCCAAGCTCAACGCGCTGCCTTTGGAATTGGCGCCCGACTCCCACCGCGAGTCCAAGGGCTCTTATCTGCTGCAGGCCCTGCAGCGCGAACTCACCAACTGCATGGACGACGAACTCGCCGCCGACACCAGCCTCAGGGTCATCACCACCATCGATCTGCCCTGGCAGCAGCGCTTGGAGCGCGAAATTGAGCAGGCCATGCTCGAGCTCGAAAAGGAAAAGGGCTGGCCGCACGCTACCCGAAACCAACACCTGTTAGGTCACCACACCGACTACCTACAGATGGCGGCAGTCACCGCCGAAACGAAGACTGGCGGCGTGCTCGCTCTGGTTGGCGGTCGCGACTTCAGCCATTCGCGCTACGACCGCACACACTCCAAGCGCGATCTCGGCTCGGCCTTCGAGCCCTTCGTGGCCGCGGCAGCGTCGCACAACGACAAGCTGGTGATTCGTGGCAAACCCATCCAGACCGGCCGCCAGGTCAGCCTCGGGGAAGTGCGGCGTGTCGCCATGGCCTGCGGGCTCAAGGGCAGCTTCCTAGGCAGCGAGGATCTGCTGCGCGGAGCAGTCACCGCAAGCCCGCGCCATATGGCCACTGGCCTCGCCACGCTCGCCAACGATGGCAAGCGCCCCCAGCTCCACCTCATCCGTGAAATCCGCAACACCAAGGGCGAGGTGCTCTACAAGGTGAAGCCCAAGTTCAAGCAGGCCGTCAAGCGCGACGCCGCGATTGATGCGCTTAGCGTGATTGAAAAACGCGGTGGCACGCGCAGCTTCACCGGGGCCACCGCCTCCGAGCGCGATGCCTGGGTGCTGCGTGTCGGCCCGTCGGGCTCCACGGCAATCTGGATCGGCTTTGACCGGCCCAAGCGCATCGCCACGGAGCGGCGCCTCAAGGCCCTGCTTGATGAATTCGTGAAGCGACTCGGCAATTAGGCCATGGCAGGCATCGCCCTGCAGGCAACCATCAGCAGTGGCGATGAGCGCCATGCCTGAGGCGGTGTAAAATCCCATACTTGGGACCAAAGACCACGGCCATGCCAAAGACCAGGGCGAGCAGCACCACGATGAGAGCCCCCGGCCTGACGCTGATCAGGTGTGAGAGCACAATCGCCAAGCCCGCCACCCCGCCGCCAATCAGACCACCGCCCCAGAATACCTTGCGCGGGCTATCAGCTACTTGGGTCATGGTCAGCGCGGGCAGCACGAGTGTTGCAGTGGCGAGGATGGCGCCGACGGCTTGCAGCGAACTTACGAGAGCCAGGACAAACAAGGTCACCAACAAGTAGTGCAGGAACTTGACGGGCACCCCCACCGAAGCCGCCACATCCGGCTCGAAATGCATCAGCAGCAAGGGCCGCTGGAGCACCACCACGATGATCAACGTCAGGGAGCTGACGATGAAGGAAGTCCAGAGATCCTGATCCGAAATGGTCAGGATGTAGCCGAACATCCAGCCCTCCAGCTCTTGGGTAGCCCCGGTGCGGTCAATGATGAAGAGCCCGATGGCTGCCCCCGCGGTCCACATCAGGGCCAACGCGGAATGGTGATCCACCCGCGAGTGACGCACCAGCCATACCGAACCCAATCCAATGAGAAGCGCGGATGCCGCCGCACCCACAAACACATTGATCATCGTCACCCCTCCCAGGAGAACCGCGGTCGCAATACCAGGTAAGGTGCCATGGGCATAAGCCCCGACCACCAGCGAAGACTTGCGCAGGACCACATGACAGCTGAGGCAGCCATTGGCGAAGCCGATGATCATGGCGATGGTCAGAGCCCGCCAGAAAAAGGGGCTGTTGATGATCTCCTGCCAGCTCATGACATCACGGCCCCCTCCAACAGGCCTTGAACTTGATCGGCCAGTTCCTCCACCGGACCGAAGGCCAGCTTGGACTGGTTGACCACCAGCACGTCATCAAAGCCTTGCTTGAGAGTGTTGAGATCGTGGTGGGAGGCAATGAGCAGACTGCCCTGCTCGGTAAGCCCCTTGAGCAGGATGTGCAGACGCTCGCGTGCCTCGTGGTCGAGACCGGTGAAAGGCTCGTCGAGCAAAAAGACATGCGGCTGCTGGGCCAACGCGCGGGCCAGGAACGCGCGCTGCTGTTGGCCACCTGAAAGTTGGCTGATGTGACGGTGGCGCAAATCCTGCATCGCAACATACTCCAGGGCCGCATCCACGGCCTCCCTGTCCTGTTGGCTGAAGCGGCCCATGAGTCCGACATGGGGATAGCGGCCCATTTCCACCAAACCCTCCACCGTGATGGGAAAATTCCAGTCCAGCTCCTCGCGCTGCGGCAGATAGGCGATCTCCCAACGCCGCCTGCCCACCGGCTCTCCCTGCCAGAGGATCTCGCCACTGTCATGTGCCACCAAACCGGCGATGGCCTTGAGCAGTGTGCTCTTGCCGCCCCCGTTGGGTCCGACCAATGCCACGCCCCGATGACAGGTGGCCGTGAAGCTGAGGTCGTGCAGGGCACATATCTTGCCGTAGTGCGCGTGAAGGTCACGCACCTGCAACTCATGGGGCTGGTGCTCGTGCTTACTCATGCCAATGCAGTACAATGAATTCGTTGAGTTGCCCCTCACCCCAAAAAGTGAGCTGCCTGGCCTCAAGGCCTTCGGGCTCGAGAGTGACCGTGACAGCCGTGCGTGGCGTGCCCTCGGGCCATTTGACCGTGAATGGCCACTCAATGAGGCGATCGCTGAAATCCAATTCCCTCTCGAATTCGTATTGCGTGGCATGCCTGCGAGCCGTGAGTTCCACGTCTGTCCCGAACGCCGCGAAGATGGGAGCATGGGCGAATTGGATCCTAACGATAGTCGCCACCATCTGCTCCTGCTTTTGCTCAGCGATTGGGGTCCGTGTGGCGCGCTCGGGCACGCGGGTAATCCTGACAATCACCGGCGCCAACAAGGCCACCAGCACCATGACCAGAATCAGTTCTCTTAACGGCTTGCCTTGCATGATGGGTGTCCCGACGACTTCAGTTGAAAATCCGCACGCATCATCCTATTTGAGTGCCGCGACAATGGTCGAGACATTGTGACGCATCATCCCCTCAAAGGTGCCCGCTTTGCCATGCCCACTGCCGCTGGCATTGAGTTCTGCCCCGACCTTTACCCCGGTTTGTTTGGCAATTGCGTTGAGCACCCGCGGATTGGCACCTTGCTCGGGAAACACCGCGCGGATCTCATGCTTATCGATGAGCTGCACCGTCTCCTGAAGGTAGCCGGGCGAGGCATTCTGCTCGTTGTTGAGCCCTTGTAGCGGCACCGATTGAAAACCGAACTCCTTGCAAAAGTAGCCCCAAGCCGCATGAGCCGTGGCCAGCTTGCGGGCCGAGCGCGGCACCTTGGAGATCTCTGTCTTGGCCCATACGCGTAGGCCATCGAGGCGCTTGTTGTAGTCCTTCGCCCGCGCAGCATAGGCAGCCTTGTTGTCCGGATCCAACTCACCAAACTCGCCGGCGAGCAGGCTGGCAGCGCGCTGCATGTTCTTGATGCCATGCCACCAATGGGGATCGATGGCACCGCGCGAATGGGTGGGACAGCAGACAAAGAGCGAGCCCTCCTTGATCCTTACCGATGGAATACTGCGACCCACTTCGTAGATCACCTGTCCCTGTCTGAGGGTGTCCCGAATCTTGGGTAGGTAATTTTCCAGATGCTTGCCCATGGCCAGCACTATGCGGGTCTGGGACAAGCTCGCCAACTGCGAGCCGCTGGGCGCAAACTGATGCGGGTCGGAGCCCGCGGGCATGAGCGAGACCACTTCCACATCGCCCCCACCCACCTGTTTGGCCAGGTCGGTCAGAAGCGGGTGCAGCGTGCCGACCTTGAGCGCGAAAGCATGACTACCCAGCAGTCCAACGATGGCCAATGCCATCATTCCAGAGCGTTTGCACAGAGTTTTTCCAAACATGACAGGTAGAATAAGGAATCAACTAACCGATGAAGGGGGCAAATTTCAACGCACTTCGTTGCCAGGGCCCCAGTGCAGCCCAAACTGGATCCAGACCGAAGTTTCGTGATTGCCGAAGCCCTCAATCCAGTCGTTGTCGAGCTGAACGCGCGTGAAGAGATTGCGATGCTCTTCTGGATGCCAGGTCACGGCCTGGGAGATGCGGAAACGCTCGGTTAGTTCGGCATCGTCATTGCCGGTCACGTAACCGAAGCGGTTGGCGAAGCTCCAGCGGCTGTTGTGCTCATAAATCTGGGAGAAGTAACCACCAATCTGCTTGATGTCGTCGCGGATGGTGGCGTCATCCTCGTTGATGGCCTCAAAGCTGCGGTAAGCCAGCTCGCCACGCAGGGTCAGCGCACGTCCACCCGGCTCCAGGCCGTTCTCACGCCACATGTATTGGAGACCGGCGCCCGCCAAGCTGGTCTCCGTTTCAAAGTGGTTCTGACCGTGCGTCACGGACAGGGTGGCCGCGAACTGGTGGAAGTCCGAGAGATTGTGGGTGATCATCAGATGGATGCCAAAGATGTCCTCATCGAGTTCACCATCATGGCCTTCATAGAGGGGCTCGGGGCCCTCGTGTTGGTGCTCTTCGTGCTCGGGAGCGTCTCCTGCGTAGAAAGTGATGGCCGCAGGAAATTCAGTGGGCAGGTTCCAAGTGAGTTCCCCGCCGATGGTGGTCAGCTCACCCTCCATCAGGATCGCGCTGTTGCTGAGGTTTTGGTTCACGAAATCCCAGGCGTGATTGTGTTGGGCATTCTGGAATCCAAAACGATTCAGGAACATGCCGCCGCGGGTTTCAAATCCACCAGGCAGGTTCGCCAACTTGAGAAAGAGCTCTTCGGTCTCATGGTGGAGTTCTGTATTGGAGTCCTCATATTCAGTGAAATAAGCGTGGTTGAACTGTGCCTTGAGGTATTCTCCCCAGTGGGCAGAGAGGGAGAGTTCGAGTGCCTGCAGACTGTAGTCATGGCTGGGGTCGTGATGCCCGCCGGACAAGTCCTCAAATGCAGGAGAGCTGCTGAGGCCGGTGCTGCCGAGCAGGTGGATGTTAGGCGAAATGCCAAAGAGTTGCGCGTTTTCGCCGGTCAGCCAGTTGATTTCATCCGAAGACGCTAGCTGAGCATGAGAGCCGGCAGCCAAGCCGATGAGCGCGATCAATGCGAGGGTGGGCGTGTTCTTCATGGGCTTATTGCAAGTAAGATGCGGTAGCCATAGGCTCACCAAGAGGCCCGCGCAAGCCCTTTTGCAAATTTATTGCATTAGCAGCTTATTTCCTTCCTCTCGCCCCTTGGCAAGCCCCCGGAGGTTAACCCGCGTGGTCTTTTGAGATCTTCCGGGTGGTTCGGGCATGGCCTGCCCTTGTCTTCGGCAATCCTGCGTTCAGGGTTCTCTGACCTCCTCATCCCACTCGAGTGCGCCAAAGAGGTTCTCCTTGGGCTCAAATTCCAAATTTCGGTCGTTAGGGGTGGGATTAAAGTAGTAGGTGAAGGAGACCACTGGATTGGTGTCAGGACAACCGGATTTACGGGCTACATTCACCGCACCGATTAGCTTCCCGTAGTGGCAGCTTTTGATCTGGCCTGACTGATCCAAAACCACCCGGGACCGAAATATATAATTAGCCTCTTTGGTTGAGCCTTTCCGAGAATTACCTGACCTGACCCAGATGAACTTATGAGCATCCTGGTAGCCTTCGTCTGGCGCTTTTCTGGCAGTCTTAAATTTACTTAGTTGAAATGCTCCATTCTTCTGGGCGGCATCAGGTTGAATACCTCCATTTTTATGAGAGCAACTCAACACCACAGTTGTTTCGTAATTTCTATCATCCTCAAAATTTTTTGTTCCCAGAAAAGTAACGTCTGCAACTCGACCTTCGCCGTATGGCTTGATCCAATCTGCTTGCTCGAAATCAAACCCAATTTCTTTGCGTTGCTCAGGCAGTGCCAACTCAACTTTTTTGGCGTACATTGGTATAGGATTGCCGATCTCTCGGATCATTAGCCTGATGTCAAACTCCCTATCCTCAGGCTTGGCATGGGTTGTGAGTTCGCTCTTATAATATCCCAAGGTGTTAGATACGACTGTGATTGAGTGCAGCGATGTGCTTTTGGGCCAACCCTTCACCTCTAATGCGCCGCTTCGGCTCTCGGCCCGCCCTTGCCGCAGCCCCGATTGTCCAACCGGCCCCTTGGGTTGCGATTGACGCCTAAAGTTTGCCCCCATAGCGTGCCGCCCTAGCAAGTTCCCACCGCCTCCCATGGACCCCATCTCCATCTCCATCCTATCCTGCTCTCCTGAGTGCTACTCGACTCGCCGCCTGATCGAGGCGGCCACGCAACGTGGCCACAAGGTCGAGGTGATCAATACACTGCGCTGCACCATTGGCCTCGATCACGGTGAGCCCGAAATGTATTACAAGGGCGAGGAACTCGACCTGCCCGATGCAGTGCTGCCGCGCATCGGCACCTCCATCACGCGTTATGGCACGGCGGTGGTGCGCCAGTTCGAGCAAATGGACGTGTTCACCCCCAACACTGCGGGCGGGATCAGCAATTCGCGCGACAAGCTGCGCAGCCTTCAAATTCTCTCCCGCCACGATGTGGGTATTCCGCAAACCGCCTACGTGGACGACAAGCGCGATGTGGAAGATGCGCTGATGCGCGTGGGCGGGGCTCCGGTGATCATTAAACTGTTAGAAGGCACCCAAGGCGTGGGTGTGATTCTAGCCGACAAGCTCGAGATTGCAAAAGCGATTGTGGAGACTCTCCACAGCACCAAGCAAACTGTGCTTTTGCAGAAGTTCGTGGCCGAGTCCAAAGGCAAAGACGTGCGTGCTTTTGTGATTGGCGACCGCGTTGTGGGCGCCATTCGGCGCACCGCCCAAGGCCAGGAGTTTCGCTCCAATGTGCACCGCGGCGGCAAGGCCGAGGCAATCAAACTGGAGCCGGAATACGAGGAGGCCGCCGTACGCGCCGCCCAGATCATGGGCCTGCGGGTGTGCGGCGTGGACATGTTGGAGGGCGCCAAGGGCCCGCAGATCATGGAGGTGAATTCCTCGCCGGGCCTCGAAGGCATCGAAGGGGCAACCGGCTTGGACATTGCGGGTGAGGTGATCGACTACATTGCCAGCCAGGTGAAGTTCCCCGAAATCGACATCCGCCAGCGCTTGACGGTTTCGCGCGGCTACTCGGTGGCCGACATCCACATCCTGGAAGATAGCTCCTACGCCGGCCAGACCATCAGGGACACCGGCCTGCGCGAGCAGGACATCGTGGTGCTGACCCTGCGCCAAGACGGCAAGGTGATCTCCAACCCCAAGAGCTCTCGCATACTCGGCGCTGGCGACAGCCTGCTGTGCTACGGCAAGACCGACACCATGCGTGCGCTGATTCCCAACCTACCCAAGAAGCGCCGCAAGTTGAAGAAACTGCCGGTGCAGGATGACGATTGAGAATGCAGTGGCTGCCCACCGCCAGCCGGCATGACTGAGAAAAACGACACGGGCTTACAAGAAGCCACGCCATACGAAAAAAATCCATGTCCATCCGTATCCAGTCGTGGTTCAAATAACACACGAATGAAGAAACTCGACATCGGCAGCTGGGGCGAGCACACGATAAAGCCCGGTTCGCGCAAACGGCTGCGTCTGGACATCGGCCGCAGCTTCAGCGGGGCTCATATCCACCTGCCGCTCATGGTTTGGCGAGCTGCCGAGCCCGGCCCGACAGTCGCCATCACCGCCGCAGTCCATGGGGATGAAATCAACGGCACCGGGGTGATCCGCCGCCTCATCCAGGAGAAAGCCATCGAGCTCAAGCGCGGGGCCTTGATTCTGGTGCCCGTCATCAACGTGCTCGGCTTCGAGCGCCACAGCCGCTACATGCCCGACCGTCGTGACCTCAACAGAAGTTTCCCGGGAAGCGTGAAGGGCAGCCTCAGCGCCCGTCTGGCCGATCTGGTGTTCAGCGAGGTGATCGCACGCAGCGACTACCTTGTCGACCTGCACACCGCTGCCGTGCGCCGCACCAACTTCCCCAACGTGCGTGCCGACTGCCGCAACGAAGACTGTCTGCGCATGGCACGCGCCTTCGGTTGTGAGATCATTGTCGACAACACCGGGCCGGAAGGCTCCTTGCGCAAGGAAGCGGTCAAGGCGGGCGTGCCCTGCATCATTCTGGAAGCCGGGGAGGTCTGGAAGGCCGAGCCTTCGGTACAGGAACTGACCCTGCGCGGCATCGACAACGTGCTCGCCGAACTCGGCCTCACCGACACCGAGGCCGAGCCGCCGCACCATCAACTCATTGTCAAGGAAACCGCCTGGATTCGCGCGGAAACCGAGGGCTTCCTCGAATTCCACGTCGCCCCTGGCGATACTGTCTCCGCCGATCAGGCCCTGGCCACCAATGCGACCTTGCTGGGCACCGAGAAGGAAATCATTCGCAGCTCAGTGCAAGGCGTGCTCTTGGGCATGACCACCATGCCCGCAGTCAGCCCCGGTGATCCGGTCGCCCACATCGGGGTGCCTTCCACCGACCGCCAGCATCAGAAGCTTGAGAAGAGCATCGACAAGCTCGAGGACGACGCCATCGAAGTTCAGCTGCGCGAACATCTGGCGACCAACATCGTGGTCACGGTAATGGATGAGGAGCCATGAGCGATAAGCACGTCATCGGTTGGCGCGAGTGGGTGGAGTTTCCCGAATGGAACATTCGCATCCGCGCGAAGGCGGACACTGGAGCAAAGAGCAGCGCGATTGATTGCGCGCAAATCATCGAGCTGCCCGGCGAGCGAGTGCGCTTTACGGTGCGCCTTGACCGCAAGGAACAAAAGCTGATCACCCTGGAAGCTCCGATCGCCAAGCGCACCAATGTGCGTAGCAGCACGGGCCAGGGACATGACCGTATCTTCGTGGAAACCACCATGAGGCTGGCCAGTGTTGAGAAGAAGATCCTCGTCAGCCTGGTCTGCCGCAAGAACATGATCCACCGATTGTTGTTAGGTCGCACGACCCTGAGCGATGACTTCCTGGTGGACAGCGGAGTCGATCACTGGCTGACGCCCAAAAAGCGCAAGCAGAAGGGCTAATTAAGTTTCTTGGCATGCTTTGCCCCCTGATGGCGAGCCCGCCGTCCTGCGCGGCGCCAAGTCAAACCATGTTGTGAATTTCCGGCAGCATGAAATTTTAAAAACCGGACTGCCGCCCCCGTCCCTGAGCAACAGACTGTGGCTTAAAAAGGGCCGGGTATCTCCTGCCCGAAGAAAATCAACTGATCTGATGCCTTGACGAATGCCGGTTGAGGCCGAACTTGCCCCAATGAGCAAACACATCCTCCTCATTGGTGGCAACTCGGGCATGGGCATGGCCAGCGCCATGAAACTCAAGGGCGAAGGCCATCAACTGAGTGCTGCGGTCCGCTCGCCCGAGAGACTCAACCAGCTTGGCATTCCCACCCAGCCCTTCGATGCCGCCGGGCCAGCCGAGTTGGATCTGCCAGACCACCTGGACGGCCTGATCTATTTCCCGGGCTCGATTTCACTCAAACCCTTTCACCGACTCAGCGAGCAGGACTTCCTCAATGATCTGCAGATCAACCTGCTTGGAGCCGCCAAGGCCATCCAGGCGGCACTGCCCGCGCTCAAAAGGTCGGAGTCGGCCTCCATTGTCCTTTTCTCCACGGTGGCGGTGGCCCAAGGCATGGCTTTCCACGCCTCGATCGCCGCCGCCAAGGGCGCGGTTGAGGGCCTGGCCAGAAGCCTCGCCGCCGAGCTGGCCCCCAAGATCCGCGTCAATGTGATAGCACCCTCGCTAACGGACACCCCGCTGGCCAGCCCACTTCTCGGCAGCGAGGACAAGCAGCAAGCTGCGGCCAAACGCCACCCGCTCAATCTTGTCGGCGACGCAGAGGACATCGCGCAAATGATCAGCTTCCTGATGTCCGACGCATCCAAGTTCATGAGCGGCCAGATCCTGCGCCCCGACGGCGGGCTCTCGAGCGTTCGTATTTTCTGACACCATGGAAGTCGCGCTGGTCTATCCGCATCAGTTGTTCTTATCGCATCCTGCGGCGCAGAAGGGTCGATGCATTTACCTGATCGAAGACCCGCTCTTCTTCGGCAACGACCCGCACTGGCCATGCTCCATGCACGTCCAGAAGTTGATGCTGCA
The DNA here is from genome assembly GCA_030828305.1 of Luteolibacter sp. Classification (GTDB taxonomy): domain Bacteria; phylum Verrucomicrobiota; class Verrucomicrobiia; order Verrucomicrobiales; family Akkermansiaceae; genus Luteolibacter. Next base: position 8,333 of record JAURCU010000035.1, on the reverse strand, counting down.
CCGCGCGTCCATGAAAGCTTATGCAGCCGAATTGGAAGACCGGGGTCACGAGGTGAAGTTTGTCGAATGCCCGCAAGGCAGTCACATCGACAGCGCTTCGCTGCTGGAGCATGCGCTTGCGAGGTCGGCAAAAGAGCTCCACCTTTGTGATCCCGCCGACGATGTGCTGATGCGACGCGTCACGCGCTTTGCCGGGGCCCGCGACATCAAGCTGGTTGTTTACCCTTCCCCCGGCTTTCTGAGCCCCGATGACTTCCTTGAAGAACAGATCGCCAGGAGGAAAAAACCGTTCATGGCCAATTTTTACAAAGCCCAGCGCAAGCGCATGGCGGTTCTGTTAGATGATGAGGGGGAGGCCGTTGGGGGAAAGTGGTCGTTTGATGAGGACAACCGCAAGAAACTGCCCAAGGGCCACTTGCCGCCACCCGAGCCCATGCAGCCGCCCGATCATTATGTAAAGGAAGCCAAGGCTTGGGTCGAAAAACGTTTCCCCAACAACCCCGGCAGAAGTGAGCGGTTCCGCTGGCCAGTTACGCGCAAGGCGGCCCTGGAATGGCTCGAGCGGTTCTTTTCCGAGCGCTTTCACGACTTCGGCATCTACGAGGATGCGATTAGTACCGAGCACGCCACCATCAACCACTCGGCGATCACGCCCATGCTCAACATCGGCCTGCTTGAAGCCCGGGACGTGGTCGACAAGGCATTGGCGATGAAAGACAAGGTGCCGCTCAACTCGCTGGAGGGTTTCATTCGCCAGGTCATCGGCTGGCGCGAGTTCATGCGCGGCATATACCGCCACAAGGGCGTGACCATTCGCGCAGGCAACTACTGGAATTTCACCCGCAAGATGCCCAAGGCCTTCTATGACGGCAGCACCGGTATCCCACCCATTGATCGCGTGATCAAACAAGTGCTCGCTGACGGCTACTGCCACCACATTGAGCGGCTGATGGTGCTGGGCAACTTCATGCTCTTGTGCCGCATCCATCCCGACGATGTGTATCGCTGGTTCATGGAGTTGTTTGTCGATGCCTACGACTGGGTGATGGTGCCCAACGTCTATGGCATGTCGCAGTTCGCCGACGGCGGCACCTTCACCACCAAGCCCTACCTCTCTGGCAGCAACTACGTGCTCAAGATGAGTGATGAGAAGAAGGGCGGGTGGTGCGCCATCTGGGACGGCCTCTTCTGGAGCTTCATCGGCGACCACTCCGACTTCTTCCTCTCCAACCCGCGCCTCTCGATGATGGCGCGCAACTGGAGCAAGATGAGTGATGACAAAAAAGCCGCCCACCGCAATGCGGCGGAGGGTTTTTTGAAGCGCTTGAAGTGAGGCCGCTCACCGTCGGCGGCGTCGCAGCAACAGAGCGCCGAAACCAATGAGGGCCAAGCCCGAGGGCTCAGGCACCACCACGACTTCACCGTTGAAGGTGATTTCGTCGAATACCGCGTAGTGGCCCCAGGTGACGGGGCTGTCGACGAGAAAGGTGATGTTGTAGGTATTGCCCGCCGTGAGGCTGAGGGGCGAGGCCATGGTGAACGTCCGGTCCTCACCGGAGCCGGTCGTGTCGGTCAGGTTGGTGAGGTCCAGGGAATCCATAGTTGTTGGTCCGGTTGGATCGATGATATCCAGGCCGATGTGGGTTTTAGCACTGCCCGAGTTGTTGGGGGCGGTGCCGCCGTTGCCGGTGTGGTGCAGGTTGACGACGATGCTCTCAAGCGAGACGTTGGCAGCACCCACGGTGACGGCGATGGTGACGCCCCATTGGCCGTCACTGGGTGAGCGGCTGATGTTGGTATTGCCGCCAAAGTAACCGTTCTGAACATGGTAGGTGCCCGTGCTGCCGAAGAGATTGCCATCGCCCTGATTGGCCACGACATTCTCAAGAGAAAGGCTGCTTGGCGCGCTCAGTCCGTTTTCTGTCCATGTAATGTTGTCGGCCTGACTCGCATCACTGCCATTGACCGTCGCGCCTGTAAAGCCGGTGTATAACAATACGGCGCCAGAAGCCTGAACTACTGACAAGGCAAGGGCGCATAGAAACCATTGGGGGGCTTTTGATCGTCGCATTGCTTGGGAGGGAGAGTTTTCCTATGTATGAAAACAATTGCTGCGGTGCAACGCGCAAAATAGATGAAAATCTGCATGCTTCGCCTTCAAGCCTTAAAGAAGGGTGCTAACCCCCTACGGACGACAGTTCGCTGACAGAGCTACGGGCGAGCGAGGCGAGTGCTAGTCCACAGAGAAACATGCAAGCCAACTATCACCGGCGTCGCAGCAACAGGCCAAGAGCGCCGAGACCCAACAGGGTCAGTGTAGATGGCTCGGGCACGGTATCAATCTCGAAGGCGTTGAGCACCGTGCGATTGTTGGAGCTGGTAAAGATAAAGGTCAGGTTGCCCGATCCGTCCGAAGTAAACGTGCCCGTGCCAACGTTGTCGGGGTCGGCAAGGCCGGTTGGAGCGGTGCCGGGGTCAAAAGGGCCTAAACTCGGGCCGGTCGTGCCCGAGGTGCCGGCAACCGATGTATTTCTGCCGCCACCTTCACCGGAGTCGTAGAACCAGAAGCTCATCACATATTGGGTATTTGCGCTGATCCCGGGCCCGGAAAGCGTCAGGGTGATCGATCCGGCGTTATCAAAGATGAAGTCACGGTAAAGATCGGGATTGGGTTGGCCCTGATCACCACGGTCAAAGGCCCCTTGTTGGCCGGCGTAGCTGACCGTGATGTCGCCAACGATCGTGGAATGGGTCACTCCCGATGAGTTTTGCCCAATAAAGCCGCTTTCCGTGGGGCTGCTGCCGCCGTTCACGTCGATGGAAAGAAGTGCGCCGTGGGCAACCGTGCTTGCCATGGCAAGATACAGGAAAGAACGGTTGAAGAAATAATTCATCGCTATATCGAAAATTAAATACCCTCAAGGAGTCAAGGCTGCATGGTCAGATCACCAAGCCTTCTCAGCCTTGGCCAGCTGGTCTAGGTTAAGGCCGAAGGCGCGCAGGATGCCGCGTGCCATCATCTTGTTGCCTTCGGCATTCATGTGGCAGCCATCGGTGGTGAGCTTGTTCTGCACGTCACCCCCGTAGAAGAACTTGCCGAAGTTGCCGGGCCTGCCGGGCACGTCAGGGATGGTCTTGAGTTTGGCCTGCATGTCGAGGTTGAGGTCGGCAAGCAGCAGCCCCTTGTCCTTGGCGATCTTGCGCAGGAAGTCGTTGTAGGGAATCATGTCCTGGTTGAGCTCTTTGCTCGGGTCCTCGCCAATCATGGTGGAGGTTAGCACCATCACTTTGATGCCAGCCCTCTGGCACTTGTCGAGGATCTCGGTGATGTTCTTCTTGTAGTCGTCGATGCCGATTCCCTCGAAGGTGCGGTTGCCGAGCACCAGCTTGAAGTGCCAGACGTCGTTGACGCCACAGCTGAGGGTCATCCAGTCCGGCTTCTTGCCAATCACCGCTTCATCGAGGCGCTTAAGCATGTCAGAGGACTTGTTGCCGCTTTTGCCGGCGGGAATCTTATTCACCCTGAGGCCGTTCGCCTCGAGCCCCTTGATAACCAAGCTGCAATAGCCATTGGGCTTGTTGCCCGCTTGGGTGATGGAGTCGCCCATAAACGCGATCGACTGGCCATCCTTGACCTTGATTTCGGCGCAGGCGCAAGCAACAAGCAGCGCGCAAGCTGCCAGAAACGCGGGAAAGATTCTGTTGGTCATAAACGTTCAAGCTAGGGCCAATCTGGCCCGTGACAAGATCGAAGCTCAAGCCCTGCGGAATATCTGCGGACGAGCGCAAGCGCCTAAAAAAATAAACGTTTGCCCCCTCCGGCGGTGCCGAAGCAGCAACAACCCCAAAGCGCCCACCAACACAACAGAGGGCTGGGGAACGGTGGTGGCATCAACGATCACACCCATCCTGCGCGCACGGTTGGCGGCGTTGCCGGTGTAGCCGAACCCGATTGCATCGTGCTTGCCCTGCAGTCTATTGCTCTTCCTGCCTTCGTTGAGAAACAGATTCCGAAAACCCCCAACTTCCTCATCATCATGGTCGATGACATGGACTGCTCGGACATCGGCTGCGTGGGTGATGAGCTTGTTCTGCGCGTCACCCCCGCAGAAGAACTTGCCGGGCTTTCCGGGCGCGTTGGGGGATGGTCTTGAGTTTGGTCTGCATGTCGAGGTCGAGGTCGGCCAGGAGCAGCGCTTACCCAGCTGTGAGTTGGCACCATTTCTTGTGCAGCGAACGCTTCAAGCGGCGCAAGGGCCCGCTGTTGCGCCTGATCAACTGTTGCAATGCTGCACGAATCCCGGGATCGCGCTCGAGCGAATGGAATTTCTGATAGACGGGCAGGCTGACATCCTTGACCGCGCTGACCCGGCGCACGGATTTGGCAAGGCTGACAGCAGGCTGCAGGGTCGGAAACTGCTCGAGCCGTTTGCGCTGATGCAAGGCGAGCATGGTGCGCACGCACTTTTCGCACTCGCTACAGTTCAGGCGGCCATTGCTTGCATGCTGATAACAAACCCGCAAGTTTTCACACACGATGGGCTCGTCCATGATCTCTCCGAGCTTGTCCGAACGCCACAAATCACAGCCCGTATGACGAATCCGGGTTTGCGTGGACGACCACAGGGGGTCGGTATCCCAGTGCGTTCCGAAAGGCACATCATAGGATCGCACGCTGCTGGAGCTGATAAATAGCTCACCAAAGTGGGAACGCAAAAGGTGGGCGCAGGCGGCCATGGCAGACCCGTGGGTGCGCAGATAGCTGAGCGGCTTGAATAACGGATGGCGGCGCAGGTTGGTGGACATCGTCAACAGGGGAATGCCCGACTCATCGGCAATCTTTTGGAGGTGCTCACGGATGGCGCTCCGAAGATCGGTGGACTCGACCGCAATATCCAAGCCCTCGATATTGAGCAGATAGTCCGGCTTGTGCCCCCCGCGCAGCAGGCTGTGAAAAGAGTCGACTCCTGCGGTGAACAGCAAGGCGGACTTGGGGTCGGGAGGTGGCGCCACTTGAAGTCCTGGCGCCCGGATTCCGATGATGGCCTCTCCCCACCAGTCATGGAAAATGCGCTGCAGCTCGGCATTGTTGCACAACCAGACTTCATCCACCGCTTGGGCGCATTGAAGATCGCGCTTCCTCTTCATCCCTGCCAACAGCATGCAGGACAGGAAAGCCTCGGGCGCCGCCACGATTTCGTGTTCGCTCTCGAACCACAACTCGTGCCCGTCCACCAGCGCGCTGACCCGATAGGCTCCTTGCGGGGTCTTGCGGCAGCTGAGATTGTCGACAAGAATGGGCGGCTTCATGAGGTCACGGGATGGGGGCATGCTGGCCCAGATGCTTGTGGAGGTAAGCTTGGATATCTTCGAGATCCGCACCAGCAACAATACCCCCAATCGAAGGCGCCCCTTCCAAGCCTCCGACACCGGGATCGAAAGTGCTCAGTGGCAGGAACCGCATGTCTGCCACGGCTCTGCGCGACAGCGCCACGACTTCTCTCAGACTCTCCCCCTGCAGGCGCACGCTACGCTGGAGCGGATGCGAAGAAAGCCACGGAAACTTGCGCAGGGCCAATAGTGGTGCCGTGGAGGCATTCATGCGGGCATTGATGTCGTAGAGATACCAGCTGCCATCGGCCGCACGTCCCACGTCTACTCCAAGGATGCCGCAGTAGCCATCGGCCACCAGCCTTTGGGCCAATGCAAGAACGACCTCGCAAATGGAGTGCGGTGGGGCGTTGACATCGCCAAACAGGTTGCCAACAAATGCCAGCTTGGAGTCGATGAGCTGACGGGCCGAGCCCAACTCCTCCACCTTGCCGTCATGCGTGCAGGCAAAGTTCAGGCACCAAAGATCGGTGAACTCGATCCAGTCTTCCACCACCAGCTGCTTGGCACCTCTGAAAAAGCTGAAGGCGTCCGCGAAATCATGGCGGCTGTGACAGGCCATCAGGTCCGCGCCTCCTCCGGTTGAACTGTCGGTGGCCACCTTAAGCACGCAGGGCAGAAGGCCAGGATCATCGGCGATGCCAACCGATGGCACAACGCGGCGACGCGGCAGAAACTCACGAGGCACCCAATCCGCCAAGGCGGCCTTGTTATTCAAGCGACTCACCAGCTTGGGATCCACCCACATGGCCTCGGGTGCGATGCTGGTGGGCAGGGGCAAATGATTGATGATAAGCTTGCGACCTTCTGCCGCCTGCGACTTGAGAATGTCAATGGCCTGCGCGTCGTTTTGATAAATCAGGCGAGGGCAACTCATGGGATGGCCGGCCTCAATGAGATGCCCGACTCCGACCGGGGTCGCCACCGTTGCATGACAAAGGCAGGGCGTGTGTTCGAAAAAGGCCAGCTGCCCCCCTGTCATTGCATGCGGATTAGTCGGCAACCAACGCCCGGCCTCGCCGATGATAGCGGGCGAAAAGGCGACGCAATCACCGAATATCCTGTCGAATCCCTTCATGCTTCAATTCGGCGAGGGCATGCACGGCGCCGGCACACTCACGATACCCTAATTGCAAGCAAGCCCGCAACAAAGATACTGCGCCAAGCTTATTTGATGGCCTTTGAAATCCTCAGGGCCATAGGCTCTAGCAATTGCTCCTGGCGCGATTGCATGAATGGCGAATCCGAAATCTCCCTGTCGCAAAACGCTACCTGCCATTCCGGCACGCCGGCTGACGCTGAAGATGCAGTAGTGGACATCCTCACCTATCTCAGAGAGCTCGCCACAGAGGGGCCCATCCACTACGTGGCCAATCCCGGCAATGCGGGGGACTCCATGATCGCCCATGCCACCTACCGGATCTTTGCCCGACTTGGCATTGAAGTCAGGCCCGCCGCGCTCAAGGGCTTCGATGCCACCGATAAGATCGTGGTCTTTGGCGGCGGAGGCAGCTTGATCGGAGACATCAACCAGGCCAGCGAGTTCGTCGCCGCAAACCACCCGCAAGCGCGCAAGTTCGTGATCTTACCCCACACCTCACAGGGCCATGTCGGCATGCTGGCCTCCATGGGGCCGAATGTTGAATTGATCGCACGCGAACTCAGCTCTTACGAACACCTGCGTGCCCATGCATCCGCCGCCAAGGTCATGATCGCCGACGACCTTGCCTTCTCGATTGATATCGACGAGCTATTGACGACTGGTGGAGGAGCCATTCGGTGGGACTTCCAAATGAAGCGCTTCGCCCGCCGCCACTCCATGCGCCTGAGGGAGAGCCTTCGGCGACGCTTCTGCGCAGTGGACGCCATTCATTGCTTCCGAACCGACCGCGAGCAAACCAACCAAAAGCGCTCGCGGTGGAATGCCGACATCTCGAAGTTGTTCAAATGCGGAGTGAGCACACCGGCATTAGCCGCCCGGTCCAGCTGGATGATCTTTGATTTCTTGCAGCATTATCGGGAAATCCGCACCAACCGCTTGCACCTGGCGATCGCCGCAGCCCTGCTCGGCAAGCAGGTGAAGTTTTACCCCAACAGCTACTTCAAATGCCACGCAGTGTATGAGTATTCCATGCGCGGGCGCTTCGCGAATGTGGAGTGGATGGGCTGATCGATGATTCGCATCCGTACGCGCCCCCGCATTTTCCCCTCTCATTCGGAAAGATTTGTGCATGATGGCCCCATGAAGCACCTGCTCATACCTTCACTGATGGCGCTGCTTCTTGCAGCCCTCACCGCGCAAGAAGTCCCCAAAAAAACGAACTTCGTGGTCATCATGGTCGATGACATGGGCTACTCGGACATCGGCTGCTTTGGTGGTGAAGTGAAAACGCCCAATCTGGACCAACTGGCAGCCAATGGCATGCGCTTTACCCAGTTCTACAACACGGCCAAGTGCCACACGACACGTGCGGAGCTGCTCACCGGCAACTACGCCTACTCGATTGGAGACAACCACATGGAACATGGCGCCACCTTCGCCGAAGTGCTTCGGCCTGCTGGCTACCGCACCATTTGTTCAGGCAAGTGGCATCAGGTGCCACTGCCCACCGAGCGCGGCTTTGACCGCTACTACGGGCTGGCCGATGGCGCCTCCAATTTCTTCAACCCGGGCACCAACGCGCGCGAAGGCGAGGGCAAACCCGGGCGTAAGTTCCAGAACAAGAAGCGCCGCTGGGCCATCGAGGACAAGGTCATCATGGGCTATACCGATCCCGACCCGAAGTTCTACCACACCGACGCCTTCACCCACTACGCCATCGAACGCCTTGAGGAGTACAAGGACGAGGAAAAGCCCTTCGTTTTGTATCTTCCCTACACCGCGCCCCACTATCCGCTGCATGCCTGGCCCGAGGACATCGCCAAATACCGGGGCAAGTTCA
>JAURCU010000034.1 GCA_030828305.1 Luteolibacter sp. | reverse complement strand
CATCGGCAATTAGGCTTTTGACCTTCGCTAGATCGAGAGCGATGCTTTTCTGGATGAGCACCGCCGCATCGCGGAGCTGTTCCGCCTTCCTGAGATCGGGTCCGTGAATCTCGTTGGATTCGATCAGGATAGCCGGATGAAGAAGTGAGCCTTGGCAGCCGTATGTCTGTTTTGTTGCACTCCCTCCCATGAAGATCCTCTTACCTCTCATCACCGGCGCTTTGCTGTCCTCAGCCACTCTTAGCTTGAGGGCTCACGCCAAGGACCGCCCCAACGTCATCCTGATGATGGCGGACGACCTGGCCAATGAGGACCTTTCCTGCTACGGCAGCACTCGGATCCAGACGCCCGTCCTCGATCAGCTCGCCAAGGAAGGCCTCAAGCTGACCAGCTACTACGCCGGCAATCCGGTGTGCTCGCCCTCGCGCATGGCGCTGCTCTCGGGTTCCTATCCCGCCCGCCTCGGCTGGCGCTGGGGCGTGCTCGGCTATGGCTTTCCCGGCAAGTCGGGGATGCATTCCAAGGTCTACACCATCGCCGAAGCCTTTCGCGATGCGGGCTACCGCACGGCAATATCAGGCAAGTGGCATCTGGGCATCGAGGGCATGGCGCCGGAGGACCAAGGCTTTGGCTCGGCCTACTACATCGCCATGTCCAACAACCAAAACCGCGACATGTATCGCGACGGCAAACTGGTGCAGGAGAAGTGGGACAATCGTCTGCTCACCGAAACCTTCGCCGAGGAGGCCATCCGCGTCATCAACGAGAAGAGCGACAAGCCCTTCTTTCTCTATGTGCCGTGGACGGCACCTCACTTCCCAGTCGATCCGCACCCGGATTGGAAAACCGAGCCGAAAGCCAAGATCACCGTCAAATACACCAAAGTCGTCGAGGAGCTCGATACCCGCATCGGCCAAATCCTCGACGCCCTCAAGCAGGCCGGCAAGCAGAAGAACACCATCGTCATCTTCACTTCCGACAACGGGCGCCAACCGGGACAGGCCGGACCCAATGATGTGCCTCCCTTCACCGGACACAAGTGGCAGTCGCTTGAGGGCGGCACCCGTGTGCCATTTATTATTCGCTATCCAGAAGTCATTGCCGCAGGCAAAGAGTCGGACTCCATGCTCGCCGCAATTGATTTGTTGCCGACTCTTGGCTCGGCATGCGGCATCGTTATTGAAGTGCCTGAAGAAGCGCAGAAGCTCGACGGCATCAACGCCTGGAAAAACCTCACGCAGCCCGACTCCAAGCCCGCCCGCACCGAACTGCTCTACTGGCACGGCAAGGGCCCAGCCACCGCGATTCGAAAAGGCGACTGGAAGTTGCGCTTCAACGCCACCAACGAAAAGCAGAAGCCACTCGACCCGCCTCTGCCAGACGGTCCCGCCCTCCACAACCTGAAGGATGATCCGCGCGAAACCAAAAACCTTGCCCAAGAGCAGCCAGAGAAAGCCGCAGCCTTGCTCGCCCGAGCCAAGGAGTTGCTGGGCGAAATCTACATGAATCAGATTCCACTGGGCGCCTGGCCGGGGGTGGAGCTCGAAGACGAGCCCATCAAAGCAAGCGAAGTCTGGGGCAATTGGATCAGGTGATTGCCAACCAGCCACAAGCAAACTGGGGCTGGCTGAAAAAAGACCACGCCGATCATTGGCGGCATGTCGAATGCATTCCCCTTCCAGCCATTGGCTGAAACCCAGGGATGTGAGATGTCGTTTCGCGCCATCCCCGGCACAGCCTCGCCAAAAGCATGAACAATACGCTACCCCATATCACTTGAATGACAGGCGCCGGATCTGGTGCTAGTATCCTTTTGCTAAGCATGAACCAAAAAACCACCCTCTTTGCCGCGGTCGCGGTTTGTATCGCCGTCGGCTTCATGGTCGGGCGCATCAGCTCGGACTCCACGACATCCGGCTCGGAACGCACCGATGATCTCTTCGGCCCACGCGCCGGCAAACCCACTTCGCCCCGCCAAGGCTCTCCAACAAGCCCACGTGCTGCCGAACAATCGGACTTGCAGGAACGCGGCTTTCGCAGCACTTCGCAAAGCGATGGCGCGTGGAGTGACCCGATTGCTCGCATGGAGGCCATCATCAACAACCCCGATCCCTTGGATCGTGCCGAACAGTGGTTGCGTTTCGTCAAGGGCCTCGACGCCACTGAAATCGAGGACGTCATCGTGACTTTCCGCGGCAAGGGCCTCGCCGGCGACAACCTCTCGGAATACTCCATGTTGCTGAGCGCATGGGCCAAATACGACCCGATCTCGGCTCTCGACTATGCCAAGCAAAATACCGGATCGCCCTTCGCCCGTCAGACCATCCTTACTTCTTGGGCAACCACGGATCCGGTCGCTGCGCTGCGTTGGGCCGAAAAAAACCATGATGGTGAGGGAGCCACTCCCTGGATGGTAGGCGTAATCCGCGGCATCGCCGCCTCCGACCCCGCGCGGGCCACCGAGTTAATGAATGCCATGCCCTACTCGCGCGAACGCGGCGACGCTCTCACTGCCGTGATGGGCCACTACCTCAAACAGGGGCCCGAGGCTGCCCGCAGTTGGGCCATAAGCATCGAAGACGAGCGCCTTCGCGATGGTGCCATCTCACGCATTGCAGACAAGCTGGCGATTACCGACGCCGCGGGCACGGCCGACTGGCTGATCGCCAACCCGGGTGAAGGATCCGCCCGCGCCATGGATGACGTTATGGAGCGGATGACTGAAGCAGACCCCCAAGCTGCCATCAGCTACTTCAACAACATGACGGACGAAACCATGAAAAAACGAGCTCTCGAAGGCATTACCGATGAATTGGCTGTCCGCGATCCCTTGGCTGCACTTTCGCTGATGGACTCCAACCCCTCGCTGATGACCGACGGCGTGGTCCAGGAGTTCGTTTGGAGCGCACGCAGCTCTGAGCCTGCTCTCGGGGCCAGTGCCATCGCACGCATGCAGAGCGACGAAGAGAGGGAACGCACCTACCGCCGCTACATCGGCAGCTGGATGCGCCGCGACATCGACGGCGCTCTCAGCTGGGTCAATCAGAACCAGCTTTCCGAGAGCGTGCAGCGCTCCGTGCAATCCATGGCAGAGCGGATACGCAACGAAGATCGCTAACAAGCATCACACTGACCTGAGATCATGCAGGGCCCGTCCATGCGCCACCTGACAACTGCAATCACCTGCTTGCTGGTCGCCAGTTGTGCGCCAAAGCAAGATGTCAGCCCCGCGGCCGGGCCCATGACATCACCCGCTTACCGGATCCGGGCAGAAGAGCCGAAATTGCTCACGGACCTTGTCTTTGCCAGCCCGGGCGGAGTGGATCTACTGCTGGATCTGCACTTGCCTGAAGGAGAGGAGGCGGCCCCATTGGTGCTATTTATTCACGGCGGCGGATGGAGTGCTGGCGATCGCAAATCCCCGGGCATGAACTGGCTGGTGGATCAGGGCTACGCGGTGGCCTGCATTGAATACCGGATGGGCCGCGAGGCGCCTTTCCCCGCTCAGATCCACGACTGCAAGGGGGCGCTGCGCTGGCTTCGCGCTCATCAGCACACCTACGGCTATGATGCCTCGAAAGTGGTGGTTGCGGGCATGTCGGCTGGCGGGCATCTCGCTGCATTGATGGGAACCACAGGTGGCCTGCAATCGCTGGAAGGCGATACCGCCGGCCATCTCAATCAAAGTTCATGCGTCCAGGGGGTGATCAACTACTTCGGGCCCAGCGACTTCATCCTGCGCTCGAAAAACCAGCCGGACAAAACCGAGAGTCCTCGCGGGCCAGTCTATAAATTGTTGGGCGGGCCGGTCCAACAGAACCGGACCTTGGCCAAACTAGCCAGTCCGGTCACCCACATTGGCCCGGATGACCCGCCCATGCTCATCCTTCACGGAAGCAGGGACCGCCAGGTTCTTCCTGGCCAATCGCGACATCTACTCGAACGCTACCATGCCGGCGGCTTGGAAGCCCAACTCCACATCGAGCAAGACAAGGGCCACGGATGGGGCCATCCGACTGGCGAGGAAAGGCGCATGGTGCTTGCGTTCCTAGAGAAGATCCTTGGCTGAGAACTCAGTCGCCCAGATGCAATCCGCTCAAGAAGCGAGCCAACTTCTTGCGGTCCTCTTCATCCTCGAACAGCAACACTGCGCGCTGATAAACGGAGTCCGCCCGCGCGGGGTCCTTGAGATCCGACAAAGCCATGTCGATCATCTCCAAGTAGGGCTTGATTTCACCCGGGTAATCGGCTGCGACGTCTTCGTAAGCAGACATCGCCGCCTCGTATTTGCCGCTTTTGCGTAGTGCCATCGGCACGCCATACATGGGTTGTGGTCGGTCGAATTTTTCCGAAAAACTGAAGAACTCGAAAACCGAATCTGCCAAGGCTCTGGCTATCTGCGGCGCGGCGACGATCGCGGAGATGCCAATCATGGGAATGCCTGCCAAAACATATGGTGTGGCATGAATGACGTTTCCACTCAAAACCGGCTCTGCCATCCACCAGCAACTGAAGGCGAACACGGCCAGCGCCAGCAAGAGCCTCATGCCGGGTTGGCTGCAAAACTGGTAGATCGCCTGAATTCGTCGCAGCATCATGCAAAGAGATCCATCACCGCCTTACCCTTGCCGTCGCGGGTGGCGTAGAAGGGCCGGTTCTCAATCGAGAACTCGGTCTTGGGGCTGATGCCCATGGCAGTGAAGATGGTAGCGTGGAGGTCCTCGATGGTCACGGGGTTGGTGTTGGCAAGGCAAGGCCGCTCGTCGGCGGTAGAGCCATAAAGCTGGCCCTTCTTCATGCCGCCACCAAACATCAGCACCGATGAGCCACCGGTGAAGTGGCGGTGCAGGCCGTAGTGCTTCATCTCTTTGATGATGTCGGTCTTGGCACGAGACTGGTCCTTGGCAGTGGAGCCGGGAACACCTTCAATCATCATGTCGCGGCTGAACTCGCTGGCGACAATCACCAAGGTTCGCTCCAGCAGGCCACGCTCTTCAAGATCCTTGATCAAACGCGCGATGGGCCGGTCAATTTCCTGCTTCATGCGCTTGTAGGTGCTGTGGCCGTTTTCGTGGGTGTCCCAGTGGAGAAAAGGCACGTACTCGGTAGTCACCTCGACGAAGCGCGCTCCATTCTCAACCAGACGGCGGGCAAGCAGGCAGCCCTGGCCGAAGCGACCGGTGTTGTAATCATCGAAGACTTCCTTCTTCTCCTTGCCGAGGTCGAAGGCTTCGCGCTGCCTGGAGCCCAAAAGGCGGTGGGCGTTATCGAGCGAGCGAAGCATGGACTCCTGGTGATAGTCGCTGAGTTGCTCCGACTTGGGCGAGTTCTTGAGCAATTCCTGCAGGGCGTTGTAGCGCTTGGCAAAGCGGTCGGCGGACATGCCTTCGGGAGGCTGTACTGCATGGCTGGCCTGCTCCGGGTAGGGCAGATTCATCGGGCCAAACTCGCTGCCAAAGAAGCCACCCGTGGTGAAGGCCTTGAGCTCTTCACTCTCTCCGATGCCTTCCAGGCGCTGGCCGATGTTGATGAAGGCAGGCATCACATCGTTGCGAGGGCCGAGCACCTTGGATATCCAGGCCCCAATGTGCGGCGCTGCGACAGTTTGCGGAGGCACGTAGCCAGTGTGCCAGTGGTATTGGTGACGCGAGTGCAGAATACTGCCAAGATCCTGTTGGATATGGGAGCGAATCAGGCTCGCGCGGTCCATTACCCCGGCTATGTTTTCCAAGCCTTCGGAGATCTTTATGTTGTCAACGGCCGTGTCAATTTTTGGAAAGGTGCTGATGATCTTCTCTACCGGCGTGCCAACCTCATAGGGCAGATAAGCCTTGGGGTCGAAGGTCTCCGCCGCCGCCATGCCGCCGGCCATCCAGAGGAGAATACAAGAATCTGCTGTTGGTGCAGGGTGCTCGATCTTGCTCGAACCCATGGCCCGGGGTGCGGCACCAAGCATGGTTGCGGCACCCGCCTGACCTAGCTTTTGCAGAAAGCGGCGGCGGGTTTCGTGAGGTTGGGCCTCGTTATACCATGAATCGGACATGTCTGGGCTTGGTTCAGTTTATATAGAGGAATTCTGGCAGCATAAAAATGGACCACAGAAAATCCTCAACACCATTCTGGTTTGGTTGCTGGCCCATCAGTGCGATGGCAGCACGGATCTCGCTCTGACTGGGAGAGCGGCTCAGGGCAGCAAGGAAAGTCTGCTCCACGATATTCTGGGACGAGGCCTTGTCGATCAGGCCTTTAGCGCCCTCCTCCATCAGCTTGGCCACTTCAGGCCCGTTGGCTAGGTTGATGGCCTCCAGGGTAGTCAACACAGAGGGCCGCGCGGTCACCACCTGCTCGCGATTGGGGCGACCCATCGCCGCCTGCAAGGCATCGCGTTTGGTAAATGCCGCGCGCACAGGGCGGTCACCCCAGCTCTTGAGTCCCTCAACCTTCATCATGGCATTGATTTGGCCGTATTTCTTGCCCTTTTGGGCGAGTGCCTGCTTGTCGGGCTTGGGCCACACACCGGTGACGGTGCGCACCGAGTCGATAAACTGCTCGGCGGTCATGCGCTTGCGCACCGGGCCCCGGAACACGTAGGGCTGAACGGCCTCATCCAGAACTTCGGAACGCGCCTGATAGATCCTTGAAGTGGCGATCAGGCGCAGCACCTCTTTGATGTCGTATCCGGAGGCCACCAATTCGTTGGCGAGTTGGTCAAGCAGGTCCTCGCTCCATGGCTCGGTGTCCATCGCGTCTACCGGATGGGCAATGCCGCGCCCCATCATCTGCATCCAAAGGCGGTTGACGATGGTGCGCTGGGTGCGGCCGTTCTCAGGATGGGTAATCAGATTGGCCAACTGCTTGAGGCGCTGGTCGCGCGGCATGCTGGCGTCGATTTCGCCCAGTTCGGGAAAGATCCAGGCAGCCGCGGCCTTGACTCCGGTCGGCTTGTCGCAGCGCGTTAGCTCCAGCTCCGAATCCGACACCACCGCCGCCAGGCTGTAGGCATCCTTGAGCTTCCACTCGGAAGTGAAGCTGTCGTGGCAGGAAGCGCACTTCATGTTAATGCCCAGAAAGACCTGCGAGACATTTTGGGAAAACTGCATCTGGGTGGTCTGGCTGGCATTGACCTGACCGCGCCATTTGATGCCTTCAATGAAGCCTCTGGCCTCTGCCGAGGGCGCCACCAGTTGGCGCACGAATTGGTCGTAGGGTTTGTTGTGATAGAGCGAGCCATACAGCCATTCGGTAATTTGGCTGCGCCCGCCGGTGATGAAGCCGGTGCCGTCGTAACCGTTTCGCAGCAGATCATTCCAGAAGGTCATCCAGTGGGCGGCGTAAGCCGACTGATCGGCAAGCAACTCCTCGATGACTGCCCGGCGCTCCAGCTTGCCAGCAATGGCGGCCTCGACCCACTCGGGTTTGGGCGGCAGGCCGACAAGGTCCTGCGACACGCGCGCAATGAAGGTGCTGTCATCCGCCGGTTCGGGAAACTTCATGCCCTTGTCGGCGAGGTATTTGGCAACGATGAGATCGACGGGATTGGCATCCTTGGGTCCGGCCGGGAGTTTCACTTCGCGAGGCTTGAGCGGAGCCTTGTAACGATCTTTGGCGAAGGTGAAGCCAGGCTCCCACTTGAGGCCCTGTTCAATCCACTTGCTGAGCACTTCGACGTCCGCCTTGGGCAGCGGATCTTTGCTCTTCTTGATCGGCGGCATGCGCTCGTCCTCGTCATCGGTGATGAGTGACTCGATGAAGAAGGAATCGTGAGGCTTGCCGATCTCAAGCACATCGGCTTCGAGGACCAAGTCACGAGTGTTCATCGAGAAGCCACCTTTGGATTCATCGCCACCATGACACTCAATGCAGTGCTTCTTGAGAATGGGCACCACCTGATGCGCAAAGTCCACTTCGGCCTGCGCGGTAGCGGCCACCGAGGCCATGCCCAAGAACACAGATCGAAAAAACAACATATGGGCCATACGCATTTTGCGCGTTAATCTTGCACAGCAATACCCATTTGGCGAGCAATCATCACTCCCCTGTCATTGCTGATTTGATCTGGACAGCGACCCCAGAGGGCGCCAGCTAGGCGGGGCGTGATCAGGAGCCGCGGCACTTACTCCTCGATGAACTTGTCGTGGCCGTCTTTCTTGATGCCTTTGAGTTCTTCGTAAATGGCTTTGGCCTTGTCGACATCCTTGGCGAGGTAGGCCTGCTCGATCTTGCACAGCAATACGTAGGCTTCGCCTGTCAGTTGGCGATAAATGGCGAGCGCATTCTCCTTGGCAGCACCATCGGGCATTTTGCCGATCATCGCGGGAACTTCATTGAGGCAGGCGGCAATCAACTTCTGGGCCTCGCGTGCTGAAATGGCACCTTTGACGGGGTCATTCTCACGACGGATCGATTTGTAATGATCGTTGAGCTCATCCATTTTTTTGCCAAGCTCGGTTTCATCGGCAATGGCGGGAAGAGCGAGAACGGCAAATAGACTCAGCAGGAGGGATTGAAATTTCATGACGACAACCTTACGCATGGGAACAGGTCGAGTCTATCGCGAAAGCATACCCAGCGGACGATCAAAGAGAGTGCAAGCCCACCAGCGGACGACCGAGGGGAATACAAACGCTCATCCCACCCTCGCCTTCTCGACCTCTTCTTGCACTCGCGCCGCTCGGCGCAAGCCCTGCGCGCTGGAGTGACCGGTGACCTTTTGCACCATCCAATCAAAGAGCAGATAGAAGACCGGCACCACAAAGAGCGTGAGCAGGGTTGCCATCGCCATGCCACCAACGATTGCCAGCCCCAGCGGATTGCGCGACTCCGCACCCGCGCCAGTGGCCAAAGCGAGAGGCAGGGTGCCACCAATGGTGGAAATGGAAGTCATCAGAATAGGACGGAAGCGTAGAGTCGTCGCCCCCCACACCGCATCAAAGACCTTCTTGCCCTCCAACTGCAACTGGTTGGCGAATTCAACGATGAGAATACCATTCTTGGCAATCAGGCCAATGAGCAGGATGAGGCCGAACTGCGAGAACAGGTTATTGGTCATTTCGTTGCCCCACCAGCGCGTGACATAAAGAGTAATGATGCCACCTGAGAGAGCGAGCGCGACGCCACTGAAGATGGTAACCGGATGCACCCAGCTCTCGAACTGCGCAGCAAGAATGAGAAACACAAAGAGCGCGCCCATGGCAAAGAGCTTAAGAGTGTCGCTTGCGCTCTCGACGTATTCACGCGTCTCGCCATCCCAGGCATGCACATAACCCTCGGGCAGGATTTCACCCGCAGCCTCGTCGATGAAATTGACGCCGTCGCCTACCGTAATGCCCTGCGCCTTGTTGAGGACTGCCTTGATCGTAATGGAGCGCAGACGGTCGAAATGAGGGTATTCCTGAGGCGTAATGCTCTCCTCGTGGGTGACCACATTGGAGAGTTTGACCAGCTCGCCCCTGTTGGATCGCACGTAGACATCTCCCAAGTCCGAGGGCGTTAGCCGCTGGGCGTCTTCAATGCTGACGATCACATCGTACTGACGGCTATCACGCTTGAACTGGGTCACTTGGCGCCCGCCAAACAGGGACTCCAGGGTGGCCGCGATACTCGATACCGACACATCGAGGTCGGCGGCGCGTGCGCGGTCCACCTTGACATCGACCTGGGGCTTGTCGACGCGCGGCTCAATGCGCGCACTGGTGAACACTTCGCTGGCATTCATCCGGCCAATCATGGCATTGCCGTATTGTTGAAGCTTGTCGAAATCACTGCCCTGCAACACACAGAGAAAAGACTCTCCGAGCGCGCGAGTGCCAAGGGGGCTGCGGCTCTGGGCAAAGGCCAGCCCGCCGGTGACCTCCTTCTGATAGGAGGACTGGACCTCTTCGATCACTTCTTGGGTCTTGCGGTCGCGCTGCTCCCAGGGCTTGAGGGTGGAGAAGATCAGGCCGGAGTTGCCCGCTCCCGGCCCGCCGCGTGCAAGAGCCGTGGCCGCAAAATACCGCAGAAACTCGGGCTGGCGCCCATTGATTTGAGCCATCTTGTCGACATAACGCACCGAGTAGTCGGGGTGGGCTCCAAGCGGGCCGTTGAAGAAGGAAATGTAGACGCCGCGGTCCTCCTCGGGCGTGAGCTCGCGTTTGAGTTGTTTGAAGGCGAAAGGGCCGATGGCGACAAAACCGGCCGCCCCTAGAAGGATCAGCGGCCAGACTTTGAGCGAGAGCTTGAGGCAGCTGCCAAACCAATCGTTGACCTTCACGAAGCCGGGCTCGGTGACCCGGTAGAACCAGCCATGGGGCATCTTGCCGGTCTCTTTGTCGCGGCCCCTGAGTAGCAGCGAGGACAGCATGGGGGTGACCGTCAGGGACACCACTGACGACATCATCACCGACAAGGCCAGGGTGATGCCAAACTCATAGAAAAGACGCCCGGTGGAGCCGCTCTGGAAGGCCACGGGCAAGAACACAGCCACCAAGGAAAGTGTGGTAGCAATAATGGCAAAGGCCACCTGGCGCGAACCAAGCACGGCGGCCTGGACTCGCGACTCGCCCAACTCGATGCGCCGGTAGATGTTTTCGAGCATCACAATTGCATCATCGACCACCAGACCAATGGCCAGCACGAGGGCCAGCAGGGTCAGGATGTTGATGGAGAAGCCAAGCGCGCTGATGAGCGCAAAGGTTCCGATCACTGAAATCGGAATGGCGGTAACGGGAATCACAACGGCACGCCAGTCACGCAGGAAAAAGAAGATCACCGCGATTACGATGGCGAAGGCAATGTATATGGTCTGGATCACCTCGTCGACCGAGCGCTCGACAAACACAGAACTGTCGTACGCGACATTGATGTCGATACCCTCGGGAAGCTCATTCTTGATGGTGGGTATCAGCGCTTTCACGCCGCTGACCACCGCAAGCAGGTTGGACTTTGATTGGCGCACCACGCCCAGACCGATGCTTGGCAGGGCCCGTTGACTGCCGGGGGCATGAAAAAAGGTCTTGGTGCGGTAATCCTCGGAACCCAACTCGGCGCAGCCCACATCCTTGAGCAGGATCTGGCGGTTGCCGCGACTCGTCACCACGAGTTGGTTGAACTCCTCTTCGGCTACCAACTCGCCTTGGGTGCGTACCGTGAATTCGCGAGTATAGGACTCAATACGCCCTCCGGGAATGTCCACATTCTGCTCGCGCAGGGCTCGCTCGACATCCGCGGCCGTCAGCTCATGGGAAGCGAGCAGATCGGGATCAAGCCACAGCCGCATGGCATAGCGTTTCTCTCCTCCAATGATCACATTGCCGACCCCGGGCACGGTTTGGACGCGCTGCTTGGCGATGCGCTCCACAATGTCGGATAGCTCGGTACGGCTGAAACGCTCCGAGGTGAAGGCAATCCACATCACCGGGCTGGCATCACTCTCCTGTTTGGAGACCTGCGGTTCATCCACCTCATCGGGCAGGCGACTGCGGGCACGGCTAACCCGGTCACGCACATCGTTGGCCGCCTCGTCGGGATCCCGATCCAACTGGAACTCGATGGTTATTTCCGAGAACTCCTCGCGCGATGTGGATTTGATCACGCGGATACCATCAATCGCGGAAAGCTGCTCCTCAAGCGGCTCGGTCACCCGGCTTTCAACCACATCCGCGGATGCCCCGCGGTATACGGTATTGACCGAAACCGTCGGCACATCGGTATCCGGGTATTCACGCACCGGCAATTGCCGGTAGGCGAGAAAACCCACCAACAAAAGTATCAAGGCGCCCACCGTGGTGACCACAGGGCGCTTGATGGCGGTATCGGAAAGGAGCATTGGATTGGGCCGTAGCGAAATTTTTGGATGATTTGTTAGAAGCGGGGGTCATTCATTCTGACAACTGTCAACCGGATGCGGATCATTCGAGCCTGCGGTCGGTGACATCAGCAGGCGGCTTGGTCGGAGTCACCAACGGCTCAACGAGCTTGAGTTTGCGACCGGGAATGAGAATCAGACTACCCACACCCGCAGAGACGATCTTGTCGCCTTCTTCAAGAGGGCCTTTGACAGGAGTGACCTGGACCCAGCCTGGCACACGGATGCCGAGCTTGACCGGCACAAAAGCAACAACCTGCCGCCCCTCGGGACCGGCAGGCCTGACCAGGAAGTTCCCTTTGGGGCCGTTGCCCACGGCGCTCTCGGGCGCCACCAGAGCTCCCTCCACCTCGCGCAGCACCAGTGTGATATTGGCAAACATGCCGGGCTTCAAATTCTGCGGCGGAGTCGCGATGACACCCTTGACCTGAGTGGAGCGGGTCTCGACATCAATGCGCGGAGACACAAAGTAGACCTCACCCTGTACCGTTTCGCCATCTGGCGTGGTGGCAGCCCGCAATTGGAAAATGCCGCCTTTGTGCAGGAGGGGGAGGTAGCGCTCAGGAACTTCCATCTCCACCTTGAGCCTTGAGAGATCATCGACGGTGGTCACGACCTGGTTCGATGTCACATAGTCGCCCACCGAAATGCTCCGCGCACCGGCTAAGCCGTCAAATGGGGCGCGTAGTGTCGACTTTTCGAGCTGGACTTCCAGCCGCCCGGCAATCGCCACCAGCCGGGCATGCTCGGCTTCTGCCGCATCCACTTCCAACTCGCTGATCGCACGGTCCTCGAGAAGCTTGCGGTTGCGTTGCAGGGTCTTGGATGCGAGCGCCAAGCTGGCACGTGTCTCGGCGAGTTGGGTTTCCAGCTCGCGGGTATCAAGCTTGATGAGCGGATCTCCCTTGCTGAGCTTGGCGCCCTCCTCAAAGAGAACGTCCGCCACGACACCCGGATACTCCGGACGCAACTCGGCACTCTCATTGGCCTCTATCGAACCCACGAGTTGTGTGGTCTCGCGCAGGTGCATGCGTTGGACAGGCATCACCTCGACCGGTTGCTCAAGATCCATGATGCTGCCGCTTTGCTGCTCTTGTTTCTTGTCACAGGCTGGTAGCACGGGAAGGACAAATACCAGCAAGAGTTTGGAGCTTGGAAATGCGTTCATGTTGATTGGGAGGGTTGAAAATTGGGAGCACGCGCTTTACCACCTGCCGCCGATAGCCTTGATCAGGGAAACGGAGACAGCCAGCGCCTCGGCACGAATCGCGTTGGCACTGCGCTCGGCTTCCAGGCGGACGCGCTCGGCATCCACCACATCGAGAAAACTGACCAGGCCGGCCTCATAGCGCTTGAGTGACTTGTCGCAGGTGGAGCGTGCGGCGGCCACCGCTTTCTGCTGGGCTTCAAGGCGGCGTTGCAGGATAGCCGCTCTCTGAACGGCGGCCTCGACCTCTGCTACCGCCTCGATCACCGACTGTCGGTACTCGGCACTGATGGCGCGATGCTCTTGGCGGGCCGCTTCACGACGGTGGCGTAGCAGCTTTTGGCCCGTAAGCGGCAGCAAGATGTTAGAGCCCAGCGACCAGACCAGCGCATCCGCGCGCAGCAAATTTCCCCACTCCGAAGCCTCGACGCCGGCGTTGGCATTGATGCTGAGTGAGGGATACATGGCCGCGCTCGCCACACCGATATTGGCATTGGCGGCGGCCACCTGTTGCAGTGCCGCGCGCACGTCGGGTCGTTGCTGCAGCACCTCAGAGGGCAGGCTGATCGGCACCCTTGGAGGAGCCGGCAATACAGCGCGCTCGGGAAGCGAAACCCCCGCCAACATCCGTCCCGTGAGCACCGCCAAGGCGTTGACCAACTCAACGCGTTGACCATCGAGTTGCATGTGGTCAGCTTGCGCACTTGCGACTTCGGCCTCGGCGCGGGAGTAATCGAGTTCGCTGACGCAACCTGCATCACGCTGCTTGCCGATCAAGTCGAGTGCCTCGCGCCTGACTTTCAGGCTTCTGGCATAGAGTTCGCGCTCGGCATCCAGCGCGCAAAGCGCCCAGTAGGTGCTTGCCACCTCACCGGCCACACTGAGTTGCAGGGCGCGGACTTGCTCCTCGGCCGATGCTTCCAGGGCCTTGGCTCTCTCTACCTGACGGCGCACCTTGCCCCAGAGGTCAATTTCATAACTGAACTCCACCGGCACTTCATAGCTGTTGTAATGAATGGAGCCACCGCCGGGGCCTCGGAACACCGACTTCACGCGCCGTGCGTCCTGACCGATGGTGATATTGGGAAAGTAGCGCGAGCGAGCCTCCTGACTGGCAGCCCTGGACTGGGCTAGACGCGCAGCTGCCACTTCGAGGGTGGCGTTCTGCTTGAGAGCCAGCTCTACCAATTGCGAAAGTTGGCGATCTCCGTAGAGATTCCACCAGTCCCCGGACTTAAGTCGGGCGTTGGGGCTTTGTCGCATCCACTGCGTGCCCTCATGCGAGAAGGACCTGGGCAAATCCATCTCTGGGTTCTCGAAGTCCGGCCCCACCGTACAACCCGCCATGACTACTGGAGTTAGCAGCAAAAGGCGGCGGATAGCCGAGGTTCTCAACATCAGGCAGAGCAAAGCACCTTCCCCCTTGCATGCAAGTGATTACTTACACACCCGAATTCCTCTCATCTGTGGCCGACAAGACCCAAAACCACTCCTCCAAGTCGCTTGCCCTCGAACGCATACTCGAGGCCGCAGGATCAAGCGGCTCGGACGCGATCGCACCACTTTAGGCCTGACTTGCAAGGGTTCGGCGAAACCAGCGTAATGTCTGCATGACACTGAGCTCTTTTACCATTCCCTCCCTTCTTCTCGGCATCGGTCTGAATGCGAGCTTGCAGGCCGGGCTGAAGTTCGAAGTCAAGCTGCTCATGGTAGATCCCAACGAGGCCTGCGCCATTGCCGACTTCAACAAGGATGGTGTGCTGGATGTCAGCGCCGGGCGCAATTGGTATGCCGGGCCCGACTACACCGCGCGACCGCTGCGCGAGATCGGTGAATTTGGCAAAGATTACCTCAAGAACAATGGCGAGCATGCCCACGATGTCGATGGCGATGGCTGGATCGATATCGTCTCGGGAAGCTTCATCGAGCCCGAGGTGTTCTGGTACAAGAACCCTGGCAAGGACGCGCTGGAAAGTGGCAAGTTGTGGACCCAAAAACTGCTGGCCGTAACCGCCCCCAAGAACGAGATCACCTATCTGCACGACATTGATGGCGATGGCACCCCGGAATACGTGGCCAACAGCTGGGACGTGAAAAATCCACAGCTCCTGTGGAAGCTGATCAAGAAAGACAAGGAGCTGGCCTTGGACAAATGCGAGATCGGCGGGTGCAATGGCCACGGCATTGGCTTTGGGGACGTCAATGGCGATGGCCGCGAGGACCTGCTCTTCGGCCGGGGCTGGTATGAGCGCCCCGAGGGTAACCCCTTCCAAGCCGAGTGGACCCTGCACGAGGACTGGCAGTGGCCTCACGCCAGCTGCCCGATGATCGTCGTCGACCTCAACGCCGATGGCCGCAATGACATCCTCTACGGCCACGGCCACGGCTACGGTGTCTACTGGATGGAGCAACTCAACGCCGCGCAAGGCAAGACCCAGTGGAAACGCCACGAAATCGACAAGGAATGGTCCCAAGCCCATGCCATCGCCTGGATCGACATCGATGGCGACAGCACCAATGAGTTGGTCACCGGCAAGCGCGTGCGCGGCCATTCCGGCAAAGATCCCGGCGCCAATGAGAAACCCGCCATCTACTATTACGATTGGGACCCCAAGGCCCTGAAGTTCACTCGCCACCTGATCGCCGACGGCGTGGGCACCGGGCTCTTCATCCGCAACGCCGACCTCGACGGCAACGGCAAGATGGACCTCGCCGTATCCGGCAAGAGCGGCACTTACCTGTTGCTGCAGAGGTAAGAGGATTTTCGCAAATCATAAAAAAGCCCGACTGGAACCAGCCGGGCTTGTAGGTGTTGATTGACTTGGTGGATTTTACTCAGCAGCAGCTGGCTCTTCGCCGGATTGCTCAACGGTATAGATGTCTTCAAGCTCATCCATGACATTTTGCATCTCATCGTCTTCCATGAGATTTTCCATGATCTTGCCAATGGCTTCCGCGTCGGGGTTTTGAGACATGCCCATCATCATCGCCATCATGGCGGGGCCTGCTTTTTCCTGGGCGGCATTCATCTTTTCCTGAAAGGCGGCTTTATCGTCCTCGGTGGGAGCAGTCAGGGACTTGGCGGATGCGAGGTAGCCCTTCATCTTTTCCTTGAGAGAGGGCACGGTTTGCGCGAAGGCTTCGGCGGAGGCGGCGTCTGTGATCTTGGACATGCCGGTCATCATGTTGGTCATCTCGGCGACCACACCATCGGCGATTTCGGCGTGAGTTGTGACGGAAACCTCTTCCTCCTTGCTGCCGCACGAAATGAGGGCAAATGAGGCGAAAAAGACGGCAATGGCGGAGGCAATGTGTTTCATGTTTGGTGGATTTGCTGGGTTAGAGCGTCCAACCTAGCTCGCGTGCGGGGAACGTGGCGACCATATTTATTGGAAAATCCAAACCCATGGTTCGATTTCCAGCCCATCAGCATTCATGGGATGCCATTTGATTTCTGGTGATTGATTTTTGATGTGGCTGCGTCACGCTGGCTCCGCCATGGGAAGAGCTTTCGAATGTCGTCGTCGTGCCAAGGAATCGCGTTGGGCAGAAATGTCCAAGGTCTTTCCCAAGCTTGCCAAGTCCATCACGCTGGCTGCCAAGAACGGAGGCCCTGATCCGGAAACCAATGCGCCGCTGCGTATCGCCATCGCCAATGCCAAGGCCAAGAACATGTCGCGCGACAACATTGACGCCGCCATCAAGCGCGCCGAGGGCAAGGATGCTTCCGAGATCACCGAGGTCACCTACGAGGGCAAGGGTCCTTACGGATCTCAGTTCGTGGTTGAATGTGCTACCGACAATACCAACCGCTCGGTGACCAACATCAAGACCATCTTCAGCAAGAACGACGCGCAGCTGCTCAACAGCGGCTCGCTCGACTTCATGTTCTCGCGCAAGACGGTCATCGAATTCCCGGCGCCTGAGGGCAAGAACATGGAAGAGGTCGAGCTCGAGCTCATCGACCATGGTTTGGAGGAGCTCTCCGTCGATGATGACTTTGTCACCGTGATCGGCGACTACACCGCCTTTGCCCAACTCTGCCAGGCCGTCGAGGACCTTGGCATCAGCGCGGCCAAGTCCAGCCTGCAGTATCTGCCCAACCAGCCGGTGGAGATGAGCGAGGAGCAAATCGAAGCGGTGGAAATCATCGTCGACAAGCTTGAGGACGACGATGACGTGCAGGCCGTCTACACAAACCTCGCCTAAATCCTGTTGTCATGAGTTGGATGGTCAGCAACAAACGCAGCTTGCTGCGCCAGCAGATTCCGATGTTTTTGCAGATGGCGCTGATGACCGCCATCTACACCTGCCAGATCTTTGCTCCCTGGGAATGGCAACTGCCATTCATGGCCATCCCTGCGAATGTGGTCGAGAGCGGCAAGCTCCTGCGAGCGGGCGAGTTTGACTTCAGCGCGTCATGGTCCGCGCTCACCCTCATCAGCTACTCCTTTCTCCACGCCGACATGGGTCATCTGCTCGGCAACTTGGTCTTTTACTGGATCTTTGGGGCACTGATCAATGATTTGCTCGGCTGGCGCTGGTTATTGGGTATCGTGCTACTGACTGCTTTTGGTGGTGGAATTGCCCACACCGCCATGCACTCCCAGAGTTGCGCGCCCATGATCGGGGCATCCGGCGTGGTCTCCGGCTTCATGGGAGCTTACCTCGGGCTTGCAGTGCGCTGGCAACTGCCTGATCCGCATATCTGGCCCATGGCCCGGGAAGTGCCGCCGGCAAACCTCGCCTTTCTGGCAGTCGCCTTCATCGCCCTCGACTACGGGGCTATCTTCAACAAAGAAGTCAGCATGACCGCCTTTGGCGCCCACGTCGGCGGCTTCACCATGGGCCTGTTACTGGCCTGCTTCATCACGCCACGGCCCGCCAAGGCCTTATCGAAAAGGCAATAGTCCATGGCGCCAAAATGATCGACCGCATGGGCCAACCACGTAGGATTCCCTGTCATGGTTCCTCACGAGATTTCCCGCCGTAGTTCCCTCAAGCTCATCACCGCGGGTGCCGCTGCTGGCATCGCCGGCGGCCTTTCCGCTCAAGGCTCCGATGCCAAGCCAGCGAATGACCGATGGGCCATGCGTCACGACCGCGTCTGGCTCTCGGGAGATGTCTGGGCCAACCCCATGGAAGACTGGTGCATCAAAAACGGCAGCGCCGAATGCCTCAGCACAGGCACCGGTCGCAGCGTGCATTCGCTAACCCACCAGATCACCGCCAACAAACCCTTCCGCATGTCGGTTCAGCTGAGGCGCATCGATGCCCACAAGAACGACGGTGGCGCGGGCTTTCGCATCGGCCTGCAGAGTGAGATCAAGGATCATCGCGCCGACTGCTTTGTGAGCAATGGCATCACTGCAGGCTGGCAACCAGGAAAGCTCACTCTCGGGAAAAAGAGCGTCAAAATCCCGGAGGACATAAAATCCATCCAATTGGTCATCAACGGCACGCCAGAAGGAGAGGACTCCAAACTCACGCTGACAGCCATGAGCGCGACGGGCGACAGGACCCATGCTGGCATCGAGGATAACGTTTTCGCCGCAGACATCATGGGCAACGTCTCCCTTTGCCATCACCTTAGCTCCAAGGTCGGCAAGGGGCGGGGCAAGGATGCGGCAGGAGCCCGCTACAGCTTCTACGATTGGACGATGCAAGGCGAAGCCTTCGCCGTGAAACCCGAACGCCAATTCGGCCCCTTGCTGTGGACCATGTATTCTCTCAGCGACTCCCGCAGCGATGAGGGCTTTGTGCTCAAGCTGAGTGCCGTGACCGGACCCATGGGCGAGAAGGACTCCAAGGAAGTGGAGTTGCTCGTCCAGGAGGACGGGAAATGGAAGTCGCTGGGCATGGCCCCGCTCGACCCCGATGCCTGGGTGGCCACCTTCCGCATTCCCAACTGGGACGCCAGCAAGAGTGTAACCTTCAAGACTCTCTATCACGAGCAACTCAGCAACGGCAAAACCGTGCCGCACGAGTGGACGGGCACCATCCGCGCCAACCCGACCAAGCCGCTGCGCATGGCTGGGCTCACCTGCCAGAACGACTACGGCTTCCCCTACGCACCCGTCGCCGACAACTTGGTCAAGCTCGACCCCGACCTGCTCTTCTTCTCCGGCGACCAGATCTACGAAGCTCACGGCGGCTTCGGCATCATCCGCACTCCGGCCGAGCCAGCCATCCTCAACTTCCTGCGCAAGCAGTACCAGTTCGGCTGGGCCTTTCGCGAAGCGATGCGCCATGCGCCCACGCTTTGTTTGCCCGACGACCACGACGTCTTCCAGGGCAACATCTGGGGCGAGGGCGGCGCCAAGATGAAGGGCGGAGACACCTCATCACTCGGCGGCTACATCGAGCCGGTGCGCATGGTCGAGGTCGTCCACAAGATCAACTGCGGCCACCATCCCGATCCCTACGATCCCACTCCCATCAAGCAGGACATGAGCGTTTATTACGGCAACATGGTCTACGGCAATGTGAGCTTCGCCATCATTGCCGACCGCCAGTGGAAGACCGGCCCCGAAGCGGTGGACACCGGCGGCGGCCGTCAGGATCACGTGCCCGACAAAGACTTCGACACCTCGACCTTGGACAAGCCCGGCCTCGTTCTGTTAGGTGAGCGGCAGGAGAAATTCCTCGAGGCCTGGGCCAAGGACTGGCGTGGTCACCAACTCAAGGCGGTTCTCAGCCAGACCGTCTTTGCCGGCATGGCCACCCACCACGGCGGCCCCAACGGCTACCTCAAGGCCGACCTCGACAGCGGCGGCTGGCCGCAAACCGCACGCAACCGCGCCATTGAAATCATTCGTCCCGCCATGGCCCTGCACATCAACGGCGATCAGCACCTGGGCAGCCTTTCGCAGTATGGCGTGGAAAAGCAGCGCGACAGCAATTGGGCCTTCTGCACCCCCGCCATCTCCGCGGGCTACCCGCGTTGGTGGCGTCCCGATGAAGTCGGCATGCCGCACGCCAACCGCCCCGAGCACGGCCTGCCCCACACCGGCGAATACGAAGATGGCCTCGGCAACAAGGTCTACGTCTATGCCGTGGAAAATCCCAAGGTCGGCAAGGCCCCTAACCGCTATGACAAGGCCCACGAAAAGGGCAGCGGCTTTGGCATGATCACTTTTGACACCGACAAAAAGACCTACCACATCGAGGCCTTCCGCTTCCTCATCGACGCCACCGACGGCAAGCCCGCCAACCAGTTCACGGGCTGGCCAGTGACCATCCACCGGGATGAAAACAAAGGCATCAACCGTCTGAAGTGACTTGGCCCAAAGCCCAGTCTTGACAGTTTGTGCCAAAGAAGTAACTGGCTTGGGATAACGGTAATGTTCCACCAGTCGTGAGAGGGGATTCCGTGAAATCCCTGACCAGGTTGGAGCACGAGCCGGGCAATAACTGCCATCCATGATCCACCCATCGACCGAGCTTCGGCTCGTCAATCCTCACGTCGGTTACGGCGTGTTTGCCTCCAAGGCCATCCCAACGGGCACCCTTGTCTTCGTGCAGGACCCCTTGGATATCGTCATCAGCCCTGAGCAATATCAGGCACTGAATGAAGTCAGCCGCCAGCACGCGGAAAAGTATTCTTATCTCGATGCCCGCGGCTATCGCATCCTGAGTTGGGATGGGGCTAAATATGTCAATCACTCATGCGCGCCCAACACCATGAGCACCGGCTGGGGATTTGAAGTCGCCATTCGGGACATTGCGGCTGGTGAGGAAATCACCGACGAGTACGGACTCTTCAACCTTGAATGGGAGATGGACTGTTGCTGCGGCCATTCAAGTTGCCGTAGCCGCATCCGCCCGGGGGATGCCATCGAATACGCACGTCGCTGGGACAAGGAGCTTCGCCGCGCGCTACAACACGTTCCCATGGTAGAACAGCCACTCTTGGCCCAGCTTGATGAAGTTAGCCACCACTCCCTCCAACAGTACCTCAATGGCACGAAACGCTACCGCTCCGTGCGCCACCTACTACTCAAGCGTGCTGCCGCTGACGGCAACGTCGCCTGCTGAGTTGATTTCGGCCTGCCAGATGAAGGCTCAATGCCGGCCGATCACAAAGTGGCCGCGGCGCAGCACGCATTCGAAAGGATCGCCCGATTCCATCGGCTTCCAGCCATGCTCGAGCGCGAAGTCAATGGCTTTGGGCACCATTTGCGGATTCACCACCCGAGGCAGCTCCACAATTAGCCTCTGGCCGTTCACGGGTGCCGTGGCCTCAACAACCATCTCATTGACGCCGCGTTTGTTCTGCAGGATCCAGCGGTAGAGCTCATCGTCATGGTTGAGGGTCTTGTAGCCTTTATTGGGAGTGGGCATGGGATTAACGTTGGAATTTTTCGGCGCGCACCAGCAGCAGATCGACAATCTGGCGCGCCGTATCAATGCCGTCGAAGTCGTAGTTGAGGGTTCCGGATTCAATCGCCTCTCCACCGTGGGCGGTAAGTTCAAGCAGTTGATACTTCGCGCCCTCACTGGCATCGACGTAGGCCGTGTAGAGCAGCGAAGGCTGGCCGTGGAGTTCGTCCTTGTAAGCCTCGTTGTTGTCACCCAGCACATTGACCTCAACACAAATCACGAATCGGCCCTCCTCGCCGGAATTGAGATACTGGTCGAGAGTAAAGGCATGCTCTGGAGTGGCCGCGGTGTAGGCATCGATCTTTCCCTTGGGGTCGACTCCGCTGACAAGCGTGTGGCGATGGCGCCAGATGGGCAGCAAGTGATGGCGCTTGCTCTGCTTGCCGGCCCAGGTCACGTCTTCGCTGTAGGCAAGCTCCGTGGGCAGGAAGAGCGTCTCGATCATTGAACCGTTGGTGGTCTCGGCCCAGACCGCGACTGCGGGCACCTGCCCGATTTCGTCACCGAAACGAATCAGCAAGGAAACTGCGGTATCCGCGCCCTCGCCCGGATGGCGGCCGACCAGGCGCTGGCCTCCATCGAGCTCGGCAATCCCGGCCAGAGGTGACGGCCGCACGATGGCAGCACGGTTGCGCGACTCGTAGCTTCCGGCCATCAATGGCTTGGCTGGCCATAGCCCGAACAAGGAAATCATCAGCAGAACCACCCAGCTCAGAATGATGACGATCAGCAGTGGATAAGAGGCCTTTTTGCCCACGGTCTGCGCCTTGAAGTAGGGCACGCGGGAGGCGAGGTGCAAAAAAACCAGAATCAAGGTCAGCCCACCAAAGACCATGTGGACCCGGGTGGTCGCAAGGGAGAATGGTTGCAGGTAAGCCAACAGCCCGCTAAGCGCCAGCGTGAGAAAGCTGAAAAGCAGACCGAAATTAACCCAGTGGCGCAGCATCGATTTAGTTGTCCCTGCTCAGCGTTCAGCAGTCAACAGCAACGAGTTCAAACGCCTCAGGAATAACCGATTAGACCGCGCAACTCCCTGATGTGCTGTTTGCCGACTTCGCGTGGAAGAGTGCCGTGCTTCTTGCAGAGAGCGGCAGCGTAACCGGTGGCCAGCCCCATCTGGGCGCAGGTCAGCATCACGCGCGGACCACTCAAGCCGATGTGGGTACAACTGAAGCAGCGACCGGCCATCATCAGGTTTGGGATGTCCTTGGAGTAGAGCGCACGGAATGGCAGGTAATACATGCCGTGAGTGTCGCGGAACAGGGCCTTGGAGAGGAAGTCCTCGGCGGCGCCGGTTTCCTTGCGCTGGTAGTGGGTGTCGAGCTCACGCACCTCTTCAACCACGGCATCAGGAAACTCCGTTTTCGATAGCGCGTCGTTCATCGAGTAAACATGGTCGCCAATGATGCGGCGTGAGCAGCGCTTGCCGCCAACATAGGCGACCCATTGCAGCTTGAAGGTGGCGTTCTTCGGATGCTTCTTGGCGTTGGCGAAGGAGCCGAAGATGGCGCGCAACATGTGATCGCGGATCTCTTCGGCGTCGTGAATCTGATGGAGGTCGTTGTTGGCATATTCCCAATACCACTCGCCTTTGGTAGCCTCGTGCCTGCCGGCCACCGGCATGGCCCAGGGCACGTCGGGGAAGCTCGAGCGCTCCTTGAGTTGCTGACCATTCCACAAGACACTGGTGCCCATGGTCTTGTTGTCGGCCTTCTCAGGGCTCCAAAGGTCGCCGTGCTTGTCCCAGGCCTCGTCGAATTCGCTGGCGGCCTCGCGACCTTCACGAAACTCAGCGCCACCCCAGAAGCCAAGCCAGCCGTCACCACTGGCATCGATGAAGACAGGCGCCTTGAAGCGCTTGATGCGCCCGGTGTTGACTTCTCTAGCTTCCACGGAAGTGATCTTGTCGCCCTCCTTGCCGAGGCCCACGGCTGCATGATGCGCATAGATGTGTGTGCCAGAATCTTGCATGGACTCCTCGCGCTTGCGCTGGTCGGCCCAAGCCATGGTTGAGCCGTTGGGCCAGTGCATGGTGTCGATCTTGCTGATCAACTCCTTGCCCTTGCCGGCAATGCCGATGGTGTGGACCCGAACCTCGGCGCTGGCATTGCCACCGAGCAGTGGTCGGTCCTGGATCAGTGCGACTTTCAGTCCCTGCTTGCGGGCGGCAAGGGCGGCGCCACAGCCGGACATGCCGCCACCGACGATGACCAGGTCGTAGTCGTATTGGGGAACTTTGAGACTGGCGCGACCGCTCAGCTTGTCTTTCCAAGCGGTGAGCTCGGCGAGGTCGTCATTGGGCAATTCGGGCTTCTCTTCCTGGGTGAAGAAGATGGCGTCGCAGCGACCGTCAAAGCCAGTGAGGTCAACCAGCTCCAGGGCGAAACTACGCTTGCCGCGCATGCCGCGGGGAGCCTTCACATCGACTTCGCCGCCGAACTGCCATCCCCACTTATCGTCTTTCACTCCAAACTCGGGCTCGAGCAGCTGGTTGTTGAACTTCACACGAAAACGGCCGGGGGCCTTCCAATTGCCAGGACACCAGTTGCGGGTGCGCACCCAGACCTTCCACTTGCCGTCCTTGGGAATGTCCACAGTGGTGGTGGCATTGGTGACGGGCACACCCATGCCATGCGCCAGCAGCTGGTTGCCGCCCATCTGGTGATAGAACTGGGTATCAATCACCCAACCGCCGGGGTTGGCAAAATTGCTGGCCTCGACTAGCACGCCGTCAGCACCCTTGCCTTCGGCGCCAAAGAGTTGTTGCGGGGCCACACTGGCCGTAAAGGCGGTGCCGCCGATGCCGCCCAGCGACGAGATGCTGAAGCTGGCGCCCTTCATATCCGCCGGTGACAGTTTGCGGTCGCGGGCCTTGGCCGCCAGCTCACCGATATCCGTGGCGATCTGGCTG
>JAURCU010000033.1 GCA_030828305.1 Luteolibacter sp. | reverse complement strand
TGACCATGGGGGTGATGCTGATCAGATTTTTCTGTGGCAGCAAGTCTGACCCCGGTAACGAAGTTGCCCACTAGAAACCAGGAACCAGCAAGGATCGGCGCAAGCCGATCCATTCGTGACCATTCGTGTCATTCGTGGTTTGATCACCTCATGGGCCACCCCGTCACCCCCGAAAAGCAGGCCGCTTTGCAGCAACGCATGGCCGCCATCGGCATTGATGAGGCAGACCTCACCGAGAAATTCGTGCGTGGCTCGGGCGCTGGTGGCCAGAAGATCAACAAGACCAATAACTGCGTCTTTTTGAAACACGAGCCCAGCGGGGTCTGCATCAAGTGCCAAGTGGACCGTTCGCGCGAACTCAACCGCTTTCTGGCCCGCCGCGAACTCTGCGAACAACTCGAAGGCATCCGCGATGGCAACAGGAGTGCCAAGAAACAGGCTATCGAAAAAATGCGGCGGCAAAAACGCCGCCGCTCGCGGCGCTCCAAGCAGCGCTCCGTGGCCGATAAACGCAAGCTGTCGGAGAAAAAGTCTCTGAGAAAACCGCCGCAGGCGGACTGACGCTGAGCGTCGTTGCTGGTTGCTGGTTCTTTGTTGGCGGCTGTCGCCGCCTTCGCGCTCAAAACAACTAGGAACCATGAACTAGGAACCAGCAACAGCCCGAAAGCGGGCCTACAGCCTTGCATGCGGCCGATTCCCGAGGCATGGAAATGGGTATGGAACGCTGGCTTTTGTTCGCATCGACCCTATTTGCGCTGATTGCAGCCGCGCAGGGAACGATTACCGTGTACCGAGGTCAACGCAGCCGCCTGACCCTGGCCTGGATGATCTTGGTCATCTGTTTGCAGTCTGCCTTTCTCACCCTGCGCGGAGAATTGCGCCAGGCCTGTCCACTCGCCGACTTTGGTGAAGTCCTCGCCTACCTCGCCTGGTCACTGACCCTCTTCTACCTGCTGGTCGGCCCAACTTACCGCATTTCATTGCTCGGGGTATTTACCGCCCCGGTGGTGGTTATCTTCCAGGCCATGGCCCTGATCCCGGGCGTGATGGACGCCGACCCGCAGGCGATTGCCGGCACCGACCCGTGGGGAGAAACCCACTCGGCCACCTCTGTGCTCAGTTACGGAGCCTTCGCCTTGGCCGCGATAGCAGGAGTGATGTTTCTCATTCTCGACAAGCAACTCAAGGCCCACCAACTCAAGAGCGGACTCTTCAAGAACCTGCCCCCGGTGCGAGAACTCATTTTCTCGCTCACGCGCCTGCTTTGGATCGGCAACCTGTTGCTGACCATCGGCATCATCGCCGGCATGCTGATGCCCAAGCCCGATGGACTGAACTCTCACGTCTGGGCCGCAATCGCCGTTTGGCTTGCGTATCTCGTATTGCTGGCGGTCAAAATGATTCGGGGCATGACCGGACGCCAACTTTCGCGCATTGCCGTCCTGCTCTTTATCCTGTCGCTGGGTGTTTTCGCTCTGATGTAAACGGCCCTATCCCTCGCCATGGAACTCGTCTGCCTAGGATTGAATCACAAAACCGCCTCCATTGATGTGCGGGAGCGTTTTGCCGTGGGGCCTAACAAACTGGGGGAGGCTTCGAGCAAATTGGTCAATGAATCCGGAGCTGACGAGGGCTTGGTGATCTCCACCTGCAACCGCACCGAGTTCTACCTCGCAGGTGAAAACGGCAAGGCCCTGATTACGCAACTCGAAGCGCATCTGCAGGAGCACATCGACTCCAATGACCCGCAGGATCACTTCTACCGCAAGCAAGGCGAAGACGCGGCCCGTCACATTTGCCGTGTGGCCAGCGGCATGGATTCCATGATGCTCGGTGAAACCGAGATCTTTGGTCAGGTTAAACAGGCCTACCAAGCAGCCCTCGGAGCGGGAGCAACCAAAGGGGTGCTCAACAAACTCTTTCAGACGGCCTTTCGCGTTGGCAAGAAGGTGCGCAGCGAAACCAACATCCAGACCGGTTCGACTTCCGTAGCCAGTGTGGCCGTGGAACTCGCCGAGAAGATCTTCGGCCATCTAAAGAACAGCCGGGTGATCGTGATTGGAGCCGGTCAAACCAGCCGACAAACCGCTCAGGCCTTGATGTCCCGGGGAGCCTCCACCGTTTTTGTGACCAACCGCTCATTCGAGCGCGCGAATGAACTCGCCGATGAAATGGGCGGCAAGGCCGTGAAGTTCGATGAATGGCAATCCGTGCTTGCCGGTGTGGACGTGGTCATCTCGGCCACCTCCTCTCCGCATTCGGTAGTCATGCCCTTCCATGTCGAGGCCGTGCGCAGCGTGCGCAAATACCGCCCTCTCTTCTTCATCGACATAGCTGTGCCCCGCGACATCGATCCGGCCGTCGGCGAGATCGAGGAGGTTTACCTCTACGACATCGATACTCTCGAAGATCTGGCCAACGAAGCCCGCGAAAAACGCCAACTCCACCTGCAGGAATGCGAGGCGATCATTGACGCGGAGCTCAATAAGCAGAAACTGCCGGGCACGTAAGCAGCCCTGCGGGCTGCCATATCAAGATATTCGATATTGGGATATTGTCCCACCGCTGCACACTTCCACCCAATATCCCAGTATCCCGTTATCCATAAATTGTGAGCAACCCCCTTCCCATCACCCTACGAATCGGCACCCGTGGCAGCGATTTGGCTCTGCACCAGGCCGACCTCACCGAGGCGGCACTCGAGTCGGCTTTTCCCGAGTTGAAGTTGGAGCGTCGCATCATCAAGACCACTGGCGATCGCCGCACCGACGCAGCTCTCGCCGATATTGCCAAAGAGGAGGGTGTTTTCGACAAAGGTGTGTTCATCAAGGAAATCGAGCAGGCGCTCGAAGACGGCACCGTGGATCTGGCGGTCCACAGTCTCAAGGACATGCCCACCATCCTCGGGGACGGATTTGAACTGGCCTCCGTCCTTCCACGCGCCGCTGTGCGCGACGTGCTCATCACCCGCGATGGAAGCGACTTGAAAACCCTGCCAGAAGGGTCGCGAGTGGGCACCAGCAGCCCACGGCGCGCCAAGCAGGTCGAATACCTGCGCCCGGATCTCAAGATCATCGACCTGCGCGGTAATGTTCCCACCCGCTTGAAAAAATTGACGACTGGTGAAAAGCTCGATGCCATCCTGCTCGCCGAGGCCGGCTTGGTTCGATTGGGCTTCATGCTGGAAACTCCTCACGGCAACCATGGCGAGCGTCTGGTCGGCTTCGACAACCTGACTGCCTTCCGCCTACCCGAAGACGAGTTATACCCTGCCGCCGGTCAAGGTGCCATCGGCCTTGAGATTCGTTGGAGCGACAAGCAGACCCGCATGCTCGCAAAGACCATTGAATGCATTCCCACTTGGACACGCATCACGGCTGAACGTGAATTCCTCCGCCTTCTCGATGCCGGATGCCACACGCCCGTCGGCGTGTTTTCCACTCTCAACAAAGGCCTCATCTCAATGAAGGCCCGCGTCTTTCCCGAAGCTGGTGGCAAACCCAGAACAAGCGAAGCCGTGGGCGATGACCCATACGATGTCGCCAGAGCCCTCTTCGAGGGCCTCAAGTGAGCCCGGGCGGGCTCGCGACCCTAAATCTCCAATACAGCTCTATCGACTTAAGACAATTCTCCACCCATCATCAACCATCCATAATCTACTGCCGAAAATGAACACCGGTATTTGCTATCTTGTCGGCGCCGGCCCCGGTGACCTTGGTCTTGTCACCCTGCGTGCCAAGGAAGTTATTGAGCGCTGCGATGTGTTGGTTTACGACGCCCTCGCCAATCAGGAGTTGCTCTGCTGGACCAAGCCAGACTGCGAAAAAATCAATGCCGGCAAGCGCGCCAAGGATCACGTGCTTAGCCAAGAGGAAACCAACCAGCTCATCGTCGACAAGACTCAGCAGGGCAAGGTGGTCGTGCGCCTCAAGGGTGGCGACCCGATGATCTTCGGCCGTGGTGGCGAAGAAGCGGCCGAACTGGCCGAAGCGGGGGTGCCCTACGAGATCGTTCCGGGCATCAGCTCGACCATCGGAGGTGCCGCCTATGCCGGCATTCCAGTCACCCACCGCGACCACAACACCCAACTCACCATCTTTACAGGCCACGAGGATCCCACGAAAGGCTACTCATCGGTCGACTACGCCCACCTCGCCAAAACTCCAGGCACCAAGGTTTTCGTGATGGGTGTGGCCCGTCTGCGCGAAATCACCACCTCCTTCATCGAAGGAGGTGCCGATCCCAAGACTCCGATTGCACTCAGCCGCTGGGCCACCACCGCACAGCAGCGTACCATCGTAGGCACTCTGGAAGACATTGCCGACATTGCCGAGAAGACCGACTTCAAGTCGCCTGCCGTGGCCATCGTCGGCGACGTGGTCAACGAACGCGAAAAGATCAACTGGTTTGAAAGCCGCCCACTCTTTGGCAAGCGCATCGTGGTCACCCGCACCCGCAAGCAGGCTGGAGGCCTCAGCAAGGAACTCGCCGAGCTGGGCGCGGATGTCGTTGAGCTGCCCACCATCCGCATCGAGCACCCTGAGGACAAACGCGGCTTTGCCGAGACCGTGACCCACGCCCACGAATACGACTGGATCATCTTCACCAGCCCCAACGGCGTGGAGCATTTCTTTGACGCTTTCTTTGCCACCTACCCAGATGCCCGCAGCCTTGGCAATCCGCGCATCGCATGCATCGGGCCCGGCACCGTCAAGAAACTACGCGAATACCGATTCACCTGCGACCTCCTACCCGAGGAGGGCAAGTATGTGGCCGAGGGTTTGATTGAGGCCTTCAAGAAGGACCACTCGGTGGAGAACGAGACCATTCTCTGGGTCAAGGCCGCCGAGTCGCGCGACGTTATCGCCAAGGACTTGATGGAGATGGGTGCCATCGTCGACGAGTGCATCGCCTACCGCACCGTACCCGAAACCGAGGACCCAACCGGCGCCAAGGCCCGCCTCGCCGACGAAGGTGCCGACATGATCACCTTCACATCGGGTTCCACCGTCGAGCACTTCTTTGATCTCGGCCTCGACTGGCCCGAGGGTTGCGTCGCCGGCAGCATTGGTCCGGTGACCTCACAGACCCTGCGCGAGAAGGGCATCAAGCCCGCCTTCGAAGCTCATCCACACAACATCCCCGGCCTCGTGGCGGGGATTGTGAAGCATTTCAGTTAATTGACTCGCTGCAGGATCAATAGACGCACTTCAACCGCCTGCTCGCCGGGAATCTCGAGCGCACTGAGCTCGAA
Source organism: Luteolibacter sp. (assembly GCA_030828305.1). GTDB lineage: Bacteria > Verrucomicrobiota > Verrucomicrobiia > Verrucomicrobiales > Akkermansiaceae > Luteolibacter. The sequence goes on along the minus strand of JAURCU010000033.1, from coordinate 19,228 downwards.
CTGCTGCTTACCCTCGGCCAGCTTGACCCGGCCCAGGGATTGCGGCTTGAAGTCCTTGGTGTAGGACTCGTGGCGGTAGACCTTGTTTTCCTTCTTGCCCAGCTCGGGCGGGTTGTGAGCCTCCTTGATCACCGTGCTGGTGAAGTTGTTGCCGGACTTGAACTGGATTTCGCAGCCCAGGTCCTCGGGCTTGCAGGTGTAGTAAAGAATGACTTCGTAGCTACCCTCTTCGAGCACTTCGACATCCCATGTGATCTTATCCTTGGAGCTGGTCCAACTGTGAAAATAGGAGCAATTCGGATGGATGCTGCTGCGCTTGATGCCCGAGGTGTGCTTGGCATCGCGTGCAGGCAGATGGGTCAGCTTGGAGCCGGCATGACCCACGGTGAAGGGCCGATCCCGTTTGGGTGCTTCCACCTCCTTGATCCACTGGTCGCGCGCAGCGATCAACTGCTTGGCGACTTCTGGCTGATCCTTGGAGATGTCTTTGTTCTGACCGACGTCCGCGACGATGTCATAAAGCCGACCCTTGGCATCAAGTCGATGGGTCTGGCTGCGCACACTCACCCCCTTGCCCCACTTATTGAAGACCAGGCGCGGCGCCCAGTCGATGCGATCCCCTTTCAACAGCGGCTTGATGCTGACCCCGTCCAGAGGTTTGCCGCCCTTGAGTTCGACGCCACAGAGATCGGCAAGGGTGGGCAAGAGGTCAATGGCGCTTGCGACCTCGGTTACCACCTGACCCTTCCTGAATACGGCGGGATAGCGCAAGAAAAGCGGCGAGCGCACCCCACCTTCATCGGTGGAACCCTTCTTGCCACGCAGGCCATCATTCCAGCGATCCCAGTTGGGGCCGTTGTCGTTGAAGTAGATGACGACGGTGTTGTCGGCAATCTTGAGGCGCTCCAGCGTTTCGAGCACGCGACCGACGTTCCAGTCGATATTCTCGCACATGGCAAGTGCCGCACGGGTATGCGCGAGCCCCTCGGGACTCTGATCCTTCTGATCAACGGCTTGATCCTTGAAGCGATCCCAATATTCATCGGGCACCTGCATGGGCGAATGTGGCGTGCAGTAGGGCAGGTAGCAAAGGAAAGGCCCATCCTTGTGCTTCTCGATGAAGTCGATGGCCTTGTTGGTGAAGTCGTCGGCAACGTAGCCCTCGCCCTTCACGATCTCGCTGTTGTGCTCGAGCTGCGGGCTGAAGTAGTAGCCCCAATGACCCGAGGCGAAGCCGTAGAACTCGTCAAAACCACGGGCGTTGGGATGGTAGGGCCACTGCGTGCCGTTGTGCCACTTGCCGAAAGCACCGGTGGCGTAGCCCGCCGCCTTGAAGTGATCGGCAAGGGTCTTCTCGTCCGCATTCAAGCGCTCTCCACCCTGCGAAACCCCGGCCACTCCTGTGCGCGCGTACCAGCGGCCCGTGAGCAACTCCGCACGTGTCGGCGAGCAAACCGGCTGAACGAAGAAATTCCTCAGAAACACCCCGTCACGAGCCAAGGAATCGATGTGCGGCGTTTTGATGAGTGGATTGCCGGTGATCGAGAAGTCGCCCCAGCCCTGGTCGTCACTGAGGATGATAACCACGTTGGGTTGCCTGGCCTGAGCCAGACAAACCATGCCCACGATTAGAACATAAGAGAAAATCAGTCGTTTCATGATCAGTTGAACCAGGAGTTGAGTTTCTGGTGGAGTTGTTGAAGTGTGGCAATAAAATGGTTGTAGTGCGAGAAGACATCGGCATTTTCGACCTTCTCACTGGTCGCTTTGCGCGCGGCGAGGGTTTCGCGGATCTCAGAAACCACTTCGGGATAACTGCGAATGAGCAGGTTGAGCTCTTCGGCTTTTTGCATCGAAAAAACCGAGAAGTTCGCTGAGCCCATGAACACGGTCTCATCATCCACCAGCATCAGCTTGGAATGAATCATCTTCGGCGTAAGATAGGCCTGGATCGGCGCACGACGGCACAACTCGTGCATGGACTTGTAATTGATGTCGTTGCCGATGTTGGCCTCGCGCGAGAAAAGCATGGTCACCTTCACCCCCCGCTTTGCGGCTTTCACCAGCTGGTCGCTGATGTCGGGATCTCCGATGTAGGCCATCTCGATGACAATGGAATCGCGGGCCTCCCCGATCAGGCGCAGGAACTCCGGCTTGATCTCAAAAGTCTTCTTGGAGCCCTTGATCACATTGAGTGAAAAATCAATGGATCTTCGAGAATCAAAGGGCACAGATAGGCATTGGCGCTGCCGCAGCCGCTCAATCGCCGCCTTCCCCTCAATACGGATCATGTAATCGAAGTACCCGCGATGGCGATCTTCGAGATTGATGCTACCGGTCAGCATCACCTCCTCGTCAAATATGTAGTACTTGCTGTGGGTGTGATTCACCCACTCCATGGTCACCATCGGGTGTTTGATGATCTGCATCCCAAGTTCATCGTCGTAGTCATCCTCGCAATAGGTATCGGGAAAAGTGAATGCGAGCAGCTTGTAGATCAGCGACTGCTTCATCGAGATGGTCTTATTGAAGAAGGATTTGCGGTTCATTTCGATCCGCTCGTACATGAAGGCACCCAGATCCTTGATGATCTTCACCTTCACGCCACGCTCGGCGGCTTCAAGCACCGCGCGGCCGACTTCATTACCGATATCATCGTTGCGCCACACGAACATGTGGATTTCGATGGACTGTCTGGCTTTGCGAATTCCCTCCAGCACGGCATGAAAAGTCGCCTGCGCGCCATCCTCGGATGGCAGGTCGGAGAGAAGCTCTATCTTGGGCTCACTTGACATCATCCTGCCAGTAATCGTTGCCGTTGTAGCTTGCCGTCACCGAGGCCATCCATCGCTTGAGTCCCTGTTGCATGGTCTTCAGGCGTGCGGTTTGCGCGGGATCCATGGATAGGTCATTGGCCTCCTCGGGATCATCGACGAGATGGTAGAGCTCGTAGGTGTCGCCGTCGATGCGATGCAGCTTCCAAGGCCAGATCAACCACGCTGCGTGACCCTTGGCATTATCAGCGAGCCACCCGGGCATCTGGTTCACTCCGCCGGTAATGCGCTCGGGCAGATGTGGCTTTGGAGCCTTGGCCAACTGCTTCTCATAGAGTTCACCCAGCAACTGATCACTTCTGGTGCTGACCCCGTTGCCCACGGACTGCCAAAAACCGACAGGATTGGAGCGCTCCTTCGCATTGCCGGCGATAATCTTTCCAATCCTACGACCATCCACATGATTCTTGGGCTTCCAATCGATGCCGGCCAACGAAGTCAGGGTGGGAAAGATGTCACAAGTCGTCACAGGAATGTTACTGCGACCCTCAAAGCCGCCAATGGGAGAGCCGGGCCATTCAATGATGGCGGGCACACGCAAGCCCCCTTCATAGATGCTGCCCTTCTTCTCACGACCGCCTGAGGTTGCTTTGACCAAGCCACCATTGTCACTACAATACCAGACGATGGTGTTATTCTCGATCTTGAGTTCGCGGAGTGCCGCACGCAGTCGTCCGACCTGCTGATCGAGCAGGCTGATCTCCCGATAGTAACCGGCGTGTTTCTTGTCATCGTAGAGACTCGGACCCTCCGGCACTTCCTGGTGCGGATCGTGGGGCGAGGGAAACCAGGCCACCACGAACATGGGTTTGTCGCCGTGGTGGTGTTTCTCAAGGAATTCAATGGCATCATCCATCACCAGCACCGTACCCTTGCCTTTGCGCTTCTCGACCACCCCCTGGTTGCTCAGATAGGGATCATTGTCGAAGAAGTTGAGACCGATGCACCACTCATCAAAACCCATGGCACTTGGATTGCAGGGTGAGTCCGGCTGGGCCGAGCCGATGTGGTATTTGCCGAACATGCCGGTGACGTAACCGTGCTCTTTGAGCACCTGCGCCAAAGCCTCTTCCTTGGGGTGCATGTAATGCCCCCAAGCCAGCACGCGGGAGCGGATGGGGGTGCGACCGGTGAAGACTGAAGCGCGTGTCGGCGAGCAAACCGGAGCCGCGGCATAGAAGCGATCGAAGGTGTGCCCCGCCTTGGACATCGCATCGAGATTGGGCGTCTTGACGAAGGGATGCCCGTTGTAGCCGACATCCCCCCAGCCCTGATCATCGGCCATCATCAGGATGATGTTTGGGCGCTTGTTCTCCGCATGAATGCATGAAGTGAATGCGAGAAGCAGGATAAGAGGCAGCAATGGGCGCATGGCAACACTACGCACCTAAGCCCGAAGCACTATCCAGCAAAAAACCCCGCCCAGCCATGCTGGAGTGGCTCTGAAACAGATAACTAGGAACCAAGAACGATCCCGACTTCTTTGGCATCACTTCCCCCACTTCTCGAGCAGTGTGGTGGCCATGTCACTGGGAGTCTCGGCCACAGCAATGCCGCATTCCGCCAAGATCTTCTTCTTGGCTTCCGCGGTGTCTTCGTCACCACCCACAATTGCGCCAGCGTGTCCCATGCGGCGTCCCGGAGGGGCGGTTGCGCCCGCAATGAAGCCGGCGATGGGCTTCTTGCAGTGGTCCTTGGCCCAGCGGGCGGCCTCGGCTTCAGCGTTGCCACCAATTTCACCAATCATGATGATCGCTTCGGTCTCGGGGTCGTCATTGAACATCTTGAGCACGTCCAAGTGGGAGGTGCCGTTGATGGGGTCGCCACCGATGCCCACACAGGTGCTTTGGCCGTAGCCGAGAGAAGTGAGCTGATAAACGGCCTCGTAAGTGAGGGTTCCGGAGCGGGAAACCACACCGACGTTACCGCGCTTGTGGATGTAGCCGGGAGCGATTCCGATGCGGCAGCCGCCGTGGCTGTTCTCGCCGTGGCCGGGAGTCACCAGACCGGGACAATTAGGGCCGACCAGACGGCTTTTGGCGCCCTTCATGGCTTCCCTGACCTTCATCATGTCCATGACGGGAATACCCTCGGTGATGGCGACCACCAACTCCACACCGGCGTCGACCGCCTCGAGAATGGCGTCGGCAGCGAACGGAGGCGGCACGAAAATGGCGGAAGCGGTGGCTCCGGTTTCCGAGACAGCTTGGGAAACAGGGTGAAAGATGGGCACCTTACCCTCGAAGGTCTGCCCGCCCTTGCCGGGGGTGCAGCCGGCCACCACCTGGGTGCCGTAGTCGAGGGAGAGTTTGGCGTGACGGCCGCCGAAGCCGCCGGTGATGCCTTGGATGAGAACCTGGGTGTTTTCGTCGATGAGAATGGCCATGGAAAAAGTCTTTCTAAATGAGTTGGGGATCAGGTTCTTGATTATTGGACAGCGGCGACGATTTTCTGGGCGGCGTCCGACATGGTGTCACCGGCAATGATGTCGATGTCGCTGGCGGCGAGAGTCGCCTTGCCGGCTTCGACGTTGTTGCCTTCGAGGCGAACGACCAACGGGATGGGCAGACCGGTTTCCTTGGCGGCAGCAACCACCCCTTCGGCGATGACGTTGCAGTCCATGATGCCGCCGAAGATATTGATCAGGATGCCCTTCACGTTGGGATCACCGAGGATGATTTTGAAGGCTGCGGCAACCTGTTCCTTGGTCGCACCACCACCCACGTCGAGGAAGTTGGCTGGGTCCCCTCCGTAGTGCTTGATGATGTCCATGGTCGCCATGGCAAGACCGGCACCATTGACCAGACAGGCGATGTTGCCGTCCAGACCGATGTAGTTGAGGTCATACTCGGAAGCGGCGACTTCGCGGGGATCTTCCTCCTCCGTGTCGCGCATCTCGACGATATCGGGATGGCGAAATAGCGCGTTGTCGTCGAAGCCGAACTTGGCATCAAGACAGAGGACGCGGCCATCGGGAGTGGTCACCAGCGGGTTGATCTCGAGCATAGAACAATCGCAGGAGATGAAGAGCTTGTAGAGATTGTTCAGCAACTTGCCGAACTGCTTGGCCTGATCACCGGCAAGACCTAGATTGGCGGCGAGCTTGCGGATTTCGTAGCCCTGCAAGCCCAGGAGCGGATGCACGAACTGGCGCAGGATCTTTTCGGGGGTATCGTGGGCGACGTCCTCAATGCTCATGCCCCCTTCGGTGGAGGCAACGATGACCGGACGCGAGGTGTCGCGGTCCATGAGGATGGAAAGGTAATATTCGTGCTCGATGTCCACGGCCTCGGCAACCATCACCTTGCGCACCAGACGACCCTCTTCGCCGGTCTGGATGGTAACCAGAGTCTCACCCAGCATCTTCTCGGCAAATTCTCCGGCTTGATCAGCGGATTCGATGAGGTGCACGCCGCCCTTGAAACCGTTCTTGAAGTGACCCTTGCCGCGCCCTCCGGCGTGGACCTGGGCCTTGATGACGAGTTGGGAACCTTCGAATTCCTTGGCGGCAGCTACCGCTTCTTCGGGGGTGGAGGCGACTTTGCCCTTGGGGCTGGGGACACCGTATCGATCAAAGAGCTGCTTGGCCTGGTACTCGTGGATGTTCATGGATCTGGATCTGGGATGGAAGGGCGGGGCTTTCGATGATGCAGGGAGCAGGCCAACCGATGATCAATGTGACGGCATCGCCCAAATAACACTCCCTGAATTTGCGGGCGGAACCTTGCTCAGACCCCCGCTCAGGGTCAAGGGTTCACCTGCACAAAATCAGGCATTTTCCCGCTCAGCTCGACCATTCTCCCTCAGCAGGGTCCGAATCCGTGCATTGAGGGTCTGCGCAACCTCCAATTGCTCGATGCCCAGATGCATTCGATAGCGCCAATTGAAGGGATTGATGGAGGGGTCATTGATGCGCTCAGCAGCCGGATCGGGATGACAAACCGCCGCATCGAGCGCCAACAAATCTTGCAGTGGAACGATGGCCCACATTGCCGGAGACTCGAATTGCTGGCCCATGACTTTGGCCGCCAATTCGGGCCCGAGTTCCTCCGAGGCATGGGGCTCATCGAAATGGGTCCAAGCGAGGCGCTTGGCCTGTTCGGGGTGGTCGCGCCACCACTCGCGCAAGTTGGGCATGTCGTGGGTCGAGGGGCTGACCACACTCAGGTAAGGCGCGAGGCGCGGGTCGTCGAACTCGGCACCGAAGGCCTTGGGCATGCGCTGGATCTCGAGACTTAGGATACCGGTTTCGCGCATGGCGGGCGGCACGCAGCCAGGAACCATGCCCAGGTCCTCACCACAGAGAAGCATGGGAGAGGCCCGGCGCAGGGCATCGAGCTTGATCAGGCCTCCGGCACGCCAGAGGAAATCCTGCCGCTCAAAAAAGTAATTGTTGTAGAGAGCATCGACTTTCTCCTGAGCCATGCAATCGAGATCCGCAAAGGAGAGGGTGCGCTGCAGGCCGTAGCGTGGATGAAATGCAGTGGCTCCCGATCCGGGCGACTCAAAAAAGAGCACCTCCCCGTGACAGGCGAGCAACCCCTTGCAGAGCGCATTCTCTTTGTCACCGAAGTGGTCCAGCACCTTGCGCTGGGTATCGAAGGCTTCACGAAATTCGTAGCCACCATCTTCCTTGGTCTGAAGAAACTCGACGATGACTTCATCGGTCTTATCGCCAAAGACCTGTTGGAGCCCCTCGCGAGTCATCCAAGGTCGGCAAAAGCGTTCGAAATCGAAAGCGATGCCCTTGTCACGGAACTCCTGCAGAGCCACCGCAACGGCTGGCTCGAACCAGCCCCGCAAGCCATCCACCTGTTCAAGGGGAACCTGCCATATGCGGAAGAACCCGAGGATGTGGTCGATGCGGAAGGCGTCGAAATACTTCGCCAGATGGGACAGCCGCGCCTGCCACCAAGCATAACCATCCTGGGCCATGCGTTCCCAATTGTATGTGGGAAAGCCCCAGTTTTGGCCCGCGTGGGAGAAGAAATCCGGCGGGGCGCCCGCCTGAGCATCCAGATGAAAGAGCTCAGGAGCAGACCAGGCTTCGACCGAGCAGCGGTCGATACCGATGGGCAGGTCCCCCTTGAGCACCACGCCGATTTCGTGGAGATGCGCCACAGCAGCACCAAGTTGATGATCAAGTTCGTGCTGCAGCCAGATCCAATAAAGCATCTCGCGGTGGTCGTCGGAACCGTCCTGCCACATCACGCTTTCCAACTCCCGGGAAAAAACCGAGTTCTCACCCCATTGACTGAAGTCACCCGTACCATGTTGGTCACGCAACACGCAGAAGGCCGCATAGGAAAGCAACCAGCCACCTTGCCCGGCAATAAAGTCCATGAGTTGCGCATCGCCGGAGATGGTCTCGAAGTGGGCATCAAAAACCTCGCGAGTCAATTCCAGCTTGAGAGTCAACACTGCCTCATAGTCGAGGGCGTCCAGGGCATTGAGCGCCTTGCGTTTCTGCTTCAAGCGTTGGCACCAATCATCGGGCATGGCCTCGGCAAAGACATCCAGACGCAGATAGATGGGGTGCAGGGCGAAACAACTGATGGCCGAGTATGGATAGGAATCGGTCCAGTCACGCGCCGCGGTGGTGTCGTGAATAGGCAAGATTTGCAATAACTTCATGCCAAGGCCGCGCGCCCAGTGCCCAAAGGGAACCAGATCGGCAAACTCCCCCACCCCGCAGCTTGTTTCGCTTCGCAGCGAGAACACCGGGATGGCCACCCCTGCACCGCGAAAACCGCTCCTTGGGTCGCGACGGAACTCTTGATCCTGAATCCAGGAACACTGCTCCTGACCGATCGCATGAGCCTCCAGCCTCCGGTTTTCTCCCTCCTCGAATTCTATGAGCTCACCCGTCTCAGGATCACAAGTCGCGTATTTGTATTCGATGGCTTCTTCGGCATCGAGCTCAACATCGACCATCCAACGGTTGGCTGCCACCTCACGCATGACGATGGCCCGACGCACATCCCAGTTCCCCAATACCTCAGTATCGCCAATCAGACCCATCGCAAGCCCCATGGGCACTCCGGCCACGTGAATTGAAAAGCGATGGCTTGCGAGTGGCATGTCGGGCAGGGATTCGAAAGGACCCCGATCGGGCAGCAGGAATTTGAGCGCCTTGGTCTCATAGGCTTCATCCACCGATCCGGCTGAATGCCACGTGTCCGCCAACCAGATAAAGGGCTTTTCTCCGGGATTGATGACACGACCCTCGCCCCATTCGTCGAGCTCGAGCCCGTTGCCCTCCTCGCGCAGCTGATAGTGGTAATGGATGGGGTCGGAGCCATCGGATTCGATTTCCAGACGCAGTTCCCACTGCTCCAAATTGAGCCACTCCATGGGCAACTCCCGCAGGGATCCGTCTCCCTGCTTCAGAAGCAGCCACAGGGACTGCCCGGGGACGGTGTGATAACGGACGCGAAAGACGATTTGCATGGATCAACAGGTTGGCGGGCTCTGCCTTGGAGTGTGCGTCGGCGAGATGCTCTCATCGTGTGCATCCAAGCCAAATCTGCAAGCTTGGCAGAGCGCAATGCGTAGATAGAATTCCGAACCATGAAATTGATCAATTTCTCGATTTTTTCCCTGACACTGCTGCTCAGCGGCATCTGTCAGGCCGACAATGATGCCGTGCGCATTCTCTTTTTCTCCAAGTCCAGCGGCTTCGAGCACTCAGTGATCTCATGGAAGATGGGCCAGCCCAGCCACGCTGAAAAGATCCTTGCCCGGATCGGCGAAAAGAAGAACTGGTCCTTCGAGTTTTCCAAGGATGGCTCGAAATTCAGCGAGGACTACCTCAAGCAGTTTTCCACTGTCATCTTCTACACCACCGGCGACCTAACCAAGACCGGCAAGGACGAACAGCCCGCCATGACTCACGATGGCGTGAGGGCACTTTTTGCTTACATCAACGGCGGTGGTGGTTTCATCGGCCTGCACTGCGCCAGCGACACCTTCCACAAAATGGGCAACATTCCCAGATACCACAGCCACAACTGCGAGAACGACTTCATCTGCTTGCTCGGCGGTGAGTTCAACGGTCACGGCAAGCAGCAAACAGCGACCAACTACGTCATCAACCCGAAATTCCCCGGCTACGAGAACATCGGTGAATCCTTCTCCCTGCATGAGGAGTGGTATGCCCTGAAAAACATCAACCCCGACCTCCACGCCCTTCAGGTCATTGAAACCGATGGCATGAAGGGCGGCATGTATGACCGCCCTGACTTCCCCATCGCTTGGGCCCGCATGGAAGGCAAAGGTCGCGTTTATTACAACGCCATGGGCCACCGCGAAGACGTCTGGGACGGTGAACTCTTCCAGAACATGATCATCGGTGCCGTCAAGTGGACCATCGGCGCCGCAGACGTCGAGATTCCCCCAAACCTCAAAGAGGTCGCCCCCGAATACGCCACCAACAAGAAGCCCTCGAAATAATCAGCCACCCTCATGGCAAGGCCCCCGATCCGCCGACCCAGTTGATTCCTCAGACACCAGCACCAATCCCCAAAACTCTCCGAGAACGCCACGAGACGAGATAGATCCCCATCACCACACAGGTAAGCCAATCACCGATTCTCCACCCCCAACCAACCAATACCCATGTCCAAGCTCACACGTCGCAACTTTGTCAAAGGCCTCACCGCCGCAGGTGCCGCCTCCACCGTCGGCTTCCCCAGCATCATCCGCGCTCAAGGCCTGAATGAAAAACTCCAAGTCGGTTTTGTCGCTGTTGGTGGCCGCGCCAGCGCCCACACCATGGCATCCCACAAGGCCGGACTGCAATGCATCGCCTTCGCTGAAACCGACAAGACCCGCTGGGGTGGCGCACTCGAGAAGGAAGGCTGGGAAAAAGCTGCGGGCTATACTGATTGGCGCGAGATGTTCAAAAAGCACGGCGAAGAGCTCGACGTGGTCTTCGTCTCCACCCCTGACCACACCCACTTCGCGCCCTCGATGACCGCGGTCTCCATGGGCATTCACTGCTATACTGAGAAGCCCCTCACGTGGTCGGTCAAGGAAGCGCAGCTTCTGACGGCCGCCTACAAGGCCAATCCCAAAGTGGTCACCCAAATGGGCAACCAAGGCCACTCCATGCAGGGCTGGCGCCTCGCTTATGAGTTCATCAAGGCCGGCGCCATCGGTGACGTGACCGAGTTCCACACCTGGACCAACCGTCCTGTCTGGCCCCAAGGCGGTGAGCGTCCGCAAGGTTCCGATCCGGTGCCCGACCATCTCAACTGGGACGCTTGGGTGGGACCCGCCCCGATGCGCCCCTACGTCGAAAAGGATCCAGCCACCGGCAAACCCGCCTACCATGCCTTCTCTTGGCGCGGAGTGGTCGACTTTGGTTCTGGCGCACTTGGCGACATGGCCTGCCACACCACAGATGGCATCTACGCCATCATGAATCCCGGCTACGCCGCGACCGCAGAGCCCATGGAAATGACAAGTCCGGTCGGCGATCAATACCCCGGCGGCATGAAGGTCAAGGCCACCTACCGCGCAACCAAGGATCGCCCCGGCTTTGCCACTTACTGGTACGAAGGCAAGAAGGCCGATGGCACCCGTTTCATGCCGGAAACCCCTGAGGAACTCAAAAGCGAGGACCGCAAGCTGCCTTTCACCGGCAACCTGGTAGTCGGCACCAAAGGCAAAATGCTCGTTACCGGCGACTACTGGAACGGCCCACAACTGATCCCGTCCAAGAAGCGCAGTGAGTTCGGCAAGCCCCCCGAACTACTTGAGCGCTCCCCCGGACATCACGAAGAATTCTTCATGGCCTGCCGCGGCGAGAAGCCGCGCGAGTTCAGTCAGTCGAACTTCAGCTACTCCGGCCCCATGACCGCCAACATCCAGCTTGGCAACCTTTGCGCACGAGCCGGCAAGAAGCTCGAGCTCAACGAGGAGGGTGTCATCACCAACCATCCGGAGATCAACGAACTGGCCGACCGCACACCGCGCGAAGGCTGGGGCCCGCTGGTGCAGAAGATCTGACCTAGCGAACAATCACCCCCTTAAAGAAGGCGACTTGGGGCTTGTTTCCCCGGGTCGCCTTCTTTATGCCTTCGCCCCCCGTGAAAAAGGTCACCGACATCCACATCACCTCCAAAACCCTACTGCCCACTCCTGTGGAGCTTTGTAGGGAAATCCAGAAGACCGAGGCCAATGAGAAATTCGTCGCCGAAAGCCGCGAAGCCATCAACAAGATCATCTTCGGTGATGATCGTCGCCTGCTGGTGGTGGTGGGGCCCTGCTCCATTCACGATGTCCGGGCTGGCCGCGAATACGCCAAAAAGCTCAGAGCTCTGGCCGACAAAGTCAGCGAGCGCATGCTCTTGGTAATGCGCGTCTATTTCGAGAAGCCGCGCACTACGGTCGGCTGGAAAGGGCTCATCATGGATCCCAAGCTGGATGGTTCCAGCGACATTCCCGAAGGCCTGCGCATCGCTCGCCGCTTTTTGCGTGAAGTCATCGACTTGGGGCTGCCCACCGCCACCGAACTGCTCGACCCCATTACTCCGCAATACATCGCAGACCTGATCTGTTGGTCGGCAATTGGTGCGCGCACCACCGAGAGCCAGACCCACCGCCAGATGGCTTCGGGTCTCTCCATGCCGCTCGGTTTCAAGAACGGCACCGATGGTGGGCTGACTGTCGCCATCAACGCGATCAAGGCCGCCAGCCAGACCCAGACCTTTCTCGGCATCGACAACGAGGGCCGTGCCAATGCTCTCACCACCGGCGGTAACCCCAACTGTCACATGGTCCTGCGCGGCGGCTCCAAGGGCCCCAACTACGGCACCGATGACGTCGCCTCTGCGGTCCAACAACTCGAAGGCGCCGGCCTTGTTCCCGCCGTGATGACCGATTGCAGCCACGACAACAGCGGCAAGAACCCGGCCAAGCAGCCGGCAGTGTTCGAGGAAATCGTTCGCCAGAGTCTCACCAACCCCAGCGTCATTGGTGCCATGGTCGAGAGTAATCTCAAGGCGGGCAACCAGAGCTTCCCTAAAGCCGTCGAGGACCTTGAATACGGCGTATCCATCACCGACGGCTGCATCGATTGGGACACGACGCAGAGAATGTTGCTGGAGGCGCATGAGCAGCTGGCACCGTTGTTTGGCTGAGATCCTTGGCCCCTGGGGCTTCTGATTTGAACCGCCAAGACGCCATGAGCGCCAAGCTTTAAAGGTAGAGACAATCGGCCCGCGCGTCCCTGCCAACGCGGCTTGGGCGAACGGGTAATGCAGAGCCTCTGACCAACCAGGAACCAGGAACTAAGAACCAGGAACGAGCATAAAACGCGCAGCGTTTTAATGCTCAAGCTTCAGCTTCTTCAACTTCGGCTCGATCACAAAGCGGCAATAGCCGTTCTTGGTCTTGTTGTTGAAGTAGTAATCCTGATGCTCTTTGGGAGCGACGTAGAACTTCGAGGCCTGGGTGATCTCGGTGACGATTGCGTCCTTGAAGAGTTCGCCGGCAGCCTTCTTGGAGGCCTCGGCGATCTTCTTCTGCTCGTCATCGTGATAGAAGATGGCGGAGCGGTATTGGGTGCCGATGTCGGCCCCCTGACGGTTCAGGGTAGTCGGATCGTGCATTTCCCAGAACCAGGCCAAGAGGCGCTCGTAGCTGATCTTTCCGGGATCAAAGACCACCTGCACCACTTCGGCATGTCCGGTGGTCCCGGCACAGACGGCCTCGTAGGTCGGATTCTCGACTTCGCCGCCCATAAAGCCCGATGTGACCTTGTAGACGCCATCGAGCTGGCGATAGACCGCTTCGAGGCACCAGTAGCAGCCGCCACCCACAGTCGCGGTTTCGGTTTTCACTCCTTCGGGGATTTCAGGCAGGTTTACAGGATCTTTTCTCATTTCGGGTGATTTCTTTGTCTCACAGGAAGCCAGCATAGGCAAAAGGCAGAACAGGGCGGTGAGAATTGTCTTCATGAGAATGTGAGCAGGGCTCAATGCCCTTTGTTCCAATTTCTTGCTTCGTTGTTGAATTCTGGGCGTTGAGCTATGGATGTTCAACTTACCATTCTATGCCGACTCCCTCCTCGGGAATCAGCACTTGTTCACTGATACCGAGACGATCGGCTTCTGCAAGTAGTCTCTCCACCGGCTCATCATGGGGCTCGTTGCCCAGGGGAAAAGTGCCGTAGTGCATCGGAATCATCAGCTTGGCTCCGATATCGATGAAAGCTTGCACCGCTTCCTCGGGATTCATGTGCACGTCGCGACCACTGGGAGCCTCATAGGCACCAATCGGCATCAGAGCGATGTCGATGTCGTGACGCGCTCCGATCTCCTTGAAACCACCAAAGTAAGCGCTATCGCCACAATGGAAAACGGCCTTGTCACCTGCCCTCACAATGTAGCCGCCGTAATCGCGGTGGGAATCATGCAGGTAGCGCGCGCCCCAATGATGAGATGGCGTATGGATGATCTGCATTTCATCGAAGTCGAGTTGATCCCAGACCCGCATCTCGTGAACGCACGGAAAGTTAAGTTTGCTTACCAGTGAACGGCTGCCTCTGGGCACCACCACTCCCTCGCGAGCCTGCAGAATCTTGAGGCTGGGTTTGTGAAGGTGATCGAAGTGGGCATGGGTCACAAGCACCAGATCCACCTCGGGCAAACAGAGAAGGTCCAGGCCGGGCTCACGGCGACGCTTTACCGGCCCATGCCAGTGCGCCCAATTGGGATCCACGACGACCGAATGACCGGCAAACTGCAGGTAGAAGGAGGCGTGACCGATCCAGGTGATGCGCACTTCGCCATTGCTCGGCGGCTCTGCTACAGGCTCCAACTTGTTGCCGGCTCTTCTGCGAAACATGCCCGGCACGATATGATGGCGTAGAAACTTGTAGTTGCGCACGGGCCAGCCCTTTTGGGGCTTCAATCCTGAGTAGTTAGCCATCAGGGGGCGTTCGGACTTGTCGGCGTACTGACTCAAAAGCAGAAGGAGCTACCCACCATTCCACACTGATGACTCTGCTTTGCAAGCCAATCATTGGTGGTCATCATGCGGGCGTGTCGCAACCCTACTCTTCACTCGAAGCTCAACTTCACGATGCCCTGCAGGCTCAGAATGGCCCGAGTCCCGAGCTCCCCCTGATGCAAGACTTCCTGCGCGAGCATCCGGGCCGGGCTCTTGAAATCGGCTGTGGCTCGGGACGCTTACTGCGGCCCCTGCGCGAAGCCGGCTTCGAAGTGAAAGGCTTGGAACTCTCGACCGACATGATTGCCCGTGCCGATCCGGAACTCGCCACCCACATTCATCAGGGCGACATGAACAATTGGTCACCAGAGACTCCCTACAACTGCCTGCTCGCGCCAGCCTTTACGCTGCAATTGGCCAAAGACCCCATCACCACCCTACACCATTGGCGAAACTGGCTGGTTCCGGGAGGAGGAATCTACCTGAGCACTTTTGTTCCCTATGCAGAGTTGCTAGGTGAACTTCCCGAGGGAAAATGGTATCTCGATCACCAAATCAGCTTACCCAACGGGGAGCACGCCATTCTAGAGACCCGCCACCAGGTGCACGAGGATGAGCAAAAGATCACGCGTCACCACCGCTACCAAATCACAGGTCGGGCGCCACGCAGCCACGAAAGCACCCAAATCATCCGCTGGGGCGAGCCCGAACAATGGCTTCAATGGCTTGCAACTTCTGGCTTTGAGTCTACTTTCCAATTTCTCGATTGGGATCAAACACACATCGACAACCAGCCCGGACCCGAAGACTACGATGGCATCTGCACCACACTTGGTCTTGCCATCGAACCATGAATCCCGGATGGATGAATCTTTCTGATGCTTGAAATCAACCCGCATCTCAATGACTTGATAGCAGACGCCCAAGCCGGCCTGCAGGAATATTTCGGGCTCAAAG
The DNA here is from genome assembly GCA_030828305.1 of Luteolibacter sp. GTDB lineage: Bacteria > Verrucomicrobiota > Verrucomicrobiia > Verrucomicrobiales > Akkermansiaceae > Luteolibacter. The sequence goes on along the minus strand of JAURCU010000033.1, from coordinate 3,479 downwards.
CATCCACCACGGCGACCGCGCCCGGCCGGGTGAACCTGATTGGCGAGCATATCGATTACTGCGATGGCCTCGTGTTACCGCTCGCTATCGATCGCCATATCGTGATTGCCGCCAAGACAACAGCCCACGACGAGGTGCGCATTGCCAGTGACCTGAGCAAGGAGAGCATCAGTTTTCATGTTGGAGCACCCGTGCAACCAGGCGAACCCAGATGGAGCAATTACATCCGCGGAGTGCTGCGTGGTTTTCAAAACCGTGGACACCAACTTCCGGGCTTTGACGCCTACATCATCTCTTCCATTCCCCAGGGGGCGGGTCTTTCATCATCGGCAGCCCTTGAATTGGCGGTGGCGACCCTACTGGAAGGACTGCTCGATACCCGACTCGCCACCCGTGAGAAGGCCCTGCTTTGCCAGCAGGCCGAGCATGAATTTGCGCATGTGCCCTGTGGCATCATGGATCAATTCTCTTCGGCCTTTGGCCGGGAAAACCGCTTGGTGCTGATCGATTGCCGCTCCGGAATTCCGGACTTGGTGCCCTTTGATAATCCCGACATGACCTTGCTGATCGCCAACACCATGGTTAGCCACGAGCTCTCGGATGGCATCTACGCCCAACGTCGCAAACAAACCCAACAGGCGCTGGCCTTTTTAGAAAAACATTCCTGGCGGGATGTCAGCATCGAGGAACTCGAAGCCAGTTGGCGACAACTCGAAGAACCAATCAACCGTCGCGCCCGTCATGTGGTCACCGAGATCAACCGCACGGTGACAGCTGCCGAGGCACTGGCCCACAATGAATTCGAAGTACTCGGTAAGCTGATGGCAGCCAGCCACGACTCTCTGCGCGATGATTTTGAGGTGTCCTGCAAGGAACTCGACACGCTGGTGGAAATTGCACGTGGCATCGGCCGTAAAGGTGGCGTGATCGGCACACGCATGACCGGTGGTGGCTTTGGTGGCTCCACCGTCACTCTCTGTGAAACGCGTAAATCCTCGCAGATTGCTGACACCCTGGCCGCCGAATACACCAAGGCGACCGGCATTCGGCCCCAAATCTTTGCCTCCCGACCCAGCGAGGGCGCGCGTTTGGTGCATTGATATCCTCTTGCAAGAGGACCATTCAATCTCGGCCAACCTGGCGACATGCATGTTTCTCGCAAAGCACGGGTCTTGTTGCCTTCTCTCCCTGGCCTGGCATCACAGCAAGCCCCAGACACAAAAAGGGAGCCCTCGCGGGCTCCCTCTTGTGAATATTTTCCGAGCTGGCGGAATTAGGCACTCACCTCGTCGCCATCGGTATTGACGATCACCGGCTCCTCACCATCTTCGCCATCGGCACTGTCTTCTTCAAAGACGATGGGATCCGGCTCCTCAACGGTGAACTCGAATTCCGATTCCTTGTGGATCGGGAAACCGGTTCCGGCAGGGATGAGGTGCCCCATGATCACGTTCTCCTTGAAGCCGGTAAGGTTGTCGATCTTGCCGAGGGTAGCCGCTTCGGTCAGCACGCGGGTAGTATCCTGGAAGGATGCCGCGGAGATGAAGGAGTCGGTCTCGAGCGAGGCCTTGGTGATGCCTAACAGCACAGGCTCACCTTCGGCAGGCTTGCCACCGCTGGCGGCGATCTCCTCGTTGCGACGCTTGAAGGTCGTGCGATCAATCTGATCACCCCACAGGAACTCATCGGCATCGCCAGGCTCGGTGATCTTCACCTTGCGCAGCATCTGACGGATGATGACTTCAATGTGCTTGTCGTTGATCTCCACGCCCTGGACGCGGTAGACGGACTGCACTTCGTTGACCAAATGCTCTTGGAGTTCCTGGGAACCACAGGCCTCAAGGAGATCCTCGGGGCTGAGTGGACCTTCGGTGATCTGGTCACCACGCTTCACGACGTCACCCTCGGTCACGACGATGTGCTTGCCCATTGGCACGAGGTGATCGGCGCTTTCGCCAGTTTCCTCGTGGGTCACCACAACGCGCTTCTTGCCGCGAACATTGGTGCCAAAAGAGACAGATCCATCGAGTTTGGAGATGACACAGGCATCCTTGGGCTTGCGGGCTTCGAAGAGCTCGGCAATCCGGGGAAGACCACCGGTGATATCCTTGGTACGCGATACCTTGCGCGGTGTCTTGGCGAGCTGGGTGCCGCCCTTGACCTTCTGACCTTCCTTGACGGAAAGGTGAGCACCAACAGGAATCGAGTAGCTGGCTTTCACTTCGCCATCGTCATTGACGATGACCACCTGCGGATGAAGGTCCTCCTTGTGCTCAGTGACCACCATACCACGTTTGCCGGTTTCTTTGTCGGTCTCGGTGGCGACGGTGATACCAGAAATCATGTCGCGGAACTCAACCTTACCGGATTTCTCGGTGAGAATCGGAACGTTGTAGGGATCCCATGTGACGATGGTTGCGGACTTCTTGACGTCTTCACCGTCCTTGACGGAGATGATGGAACCGATGATGAGGTTGTGGCTCTCGAGTTCCAGACCAGCCTTGTCACGGATAGAGACAGCACCATTCTTGTTGAGCACCACCCATGTTGCATTGCCGTCATCATCCTTGGACTCAACGACACGCAGGTCCTTGTAGACGAGTTGGCCCGCATTCTTGGTCTTGATAATGGGCTGCTTGAAGGAAGCCGAAGCCACACCACCAACGTGGAAGGTGCGCATGGTCAACTGGGTGCCGGGCTCACCGATCGACTGGGCAGCGATGATGCCAACGGCTTCACCAATCTGGACCGGCAGGCCGGTGGCCAGGTTGAGGCCGTAGCAGTTTGCGCAGCAACCGTGCTCGGATTCACAGGTAAGCACCGAGCGAATGCGCAGGGTTTGCTGACCGATGGATTCAACGGTTTTGGCTTGGCGTTCGTTGATGATGTCGTCGACATCGACGATGACCTCTCCGGTGACAGGATCCTTGACCTGCTCACAGGAGACGCGGCCATAGATGCGGCTCTCGAGCGAAGCGGTTTCCTCGTCACCATCGTAGATGGCACCCACGGAAATTCCGTTGGCGGTGCCACAATCCTGACCTGTAATGATGACATCCTGGGCCACATCAACCAGCTTGCGCGTCATGTAGCCGGAGTCGGCGGTCTTGAGCGCGGTGTCCGAAAGTCCCTTGCGTGCACCGTGAGTGGAGATGAAGTATTCAAGCACCGAAAGACCTTCGCGGAAGTTCGAGATAATCGGGCGCTCAATGATCTCACCGGAGGGCTTGGCCATAAGGCCGCGCATTCCACCGAGTTGCTTGATCTGGGATTTGTTACCACGTGCGCCGGAGTCGACCATCATGAATAGCGGCGAAGCCTTGGCCTTGCCGTCGTTGTGCTCGATGATGCGGTAAAGCTCGTTGGCGATGGTATCGGTGGCACCGGTCCAGATGTCCACGACCTTCTGATAGCGCTCGCCATCGGTGATGACACCGTTGCGGTATTGCTTGGTGACCTTCTCGACCTCGACGTAGGCA
>JAURCU010000032.1 GCA_030828305.1 Luteolibacter sp. | reverse complement strand
ATGAGCGGGCCACCATCTCCATCATTGACCGTATTCCCATCATCACCACGACCACCACTGCATCGTCGACCGGCGCGGATCCAACGGTAACCGAGGAAGTTCGTTACAAAGTCGACCAAAGTGACCAGACGATTGACCAAAACCCCGAACAACACCGTGAAATCGGCATTTCGCTGGTGGTTACCCCCACCCTGCTTCCCGATGGAACCGTGCGCATGAAAATGCGCCCACGCTCCGCGCAAATTACCGGACGCGTGGTGGGTCAAACCGACAACGAATATCCTCAGGTCACCGAGTCGATGATCGAAACCCTCGCGCGTATTCCGGACGGTCACTCTCTTGTCGTTGGTGGCTTCTACGGTGAGGTGGAAACCGACGGCAAGAACAAGGTGCCGCTGCTGGGTGACGTTCCAGTGCTCAACTTTTTCTTCAAGAGCAAGGAAACCATCAAGGAGAAGACCAGCCTCGTCTTCATCGTCACTCCAACTTCCTACGACCCTTCGAGCGGGCTGGCCAATTCCAAGGCAGGACAGCGAATCCGAGCAAGCTCCGAATTTTCAAGAGACTACAACTGGGTCGACCCCGACAACCCCGGCCCGGCCCACGAACCCAACCTCTCTCGCACCCTGCGCGGACTCCAGCCCCACCAAGCTCCTTTCTACCCACGGGCCACTGTGGTAGACCCAAGTGCTGACGCATCAAGCAAACGCTGATCAACAAAGCAGATTGCGAGTTAGGCATCCTGATTGGATTAAAGGAAATGCCTTTTATTCATTCTTATCGTGGTCAGCAGTTCAAAGATATCCAACTACGCAATGGCGGACGAAGCATCACCCTTTAGTGCATCTCAGGACGGGCCATCGAAGCCACCGGTGCCTCAGCCGGATTCACAGCTTCACGAGGGAGATCCCTGGGATTTCGCGCAGCTCTGTATCGAGCAGACTGCTGCAGCCATTCAGGAATGCCGTGGCGCGACCCCCACAGAATTGGCATCGGCCATGGGCATGGCGCGTGATCTCCACAATGACAACAAACCGGCAGATCTGATTGAGGTGCTCGCGCGAGTTCAGGGCCACGAGGAGGAAAACATAGGGCGTGCTCTGATGGATCTGGCCAACAAGGTGGCAGCCACGATGAGCCCCGCACCTCCGTTCATTCCCTTCGCGAGCAAACTCATTGCTCCATCCGCATTTTACGAATCTTTTGACCGCATCCACGAGATTGCGAGGGTCCTGCTCTCTCCCGTTCTCTTCGCTGAAGACACTGATGCGGTCGGCACAGCTTCCATGAACCCGGTCGCCTGCAGACTGCTTGCCGATGAGATCGCATCTGCCGTGCAGAAACGCTTCGGCATCCGCCCCTTTGTCACCGTTGCCCGCCTCGATTATGAGAGTTGGAGTTTCCTCACCCGTAAGCACTTCGAACTATGATCGAATTCGACGGCATCACCTTCAATGAAATGATCAGCCGCCAGATCATGACCGAGCTGGCCGGTCATGATCCAAGCTGTGAAGATCTGGAACAAGATCAGGTGGCCAACCGTGTCACACGCTTCAGCTTCATGGCCTGCATCGCCAAGATCAACGGTTTGCCCTTCTTCCCGAAGATAGCCGAGTTCTGCGATCCCGACCTGCACACCGCTTGTGATTCCACCGTGATGACCCGGGGCTTCTTTGCTCCACTCTGCACTTCCGGCGAAGACAAGATGATTGTCGCCATCGCCAACCCCTGGAGCCCACTTCCTGACGAGTATCTCGCCCCAAGGTTCCCACATCTCGAGATCGTCAAGGTCGTCACTCTTGCTTCTGAAATCAGTCGGGCAATCGAGTCGGTCGGCACCAACTCGGGCCCCAGCCGGTCGGAGCTCGAAGCCATCGACGTTGAAGACCAAGACGATGGAATCACCGACTTTGACGTCACTACGGACTATACCGAACCGATGGCGCAACTCATCGCAACCATCATGTCGGATGCCGTGCGCACCCGCGCCTCGGACATTCACTTCAAGGTGGAGAAGGAGTCTTTCTACTACTCCTACCGGATCGACGGTGACCTCGGCACCAAGATCGAGATCCCAATGAAGCTGAAGGATCGACTAGACGCCTATCTGCTCAACCTGATGAAACTGCCAACCGAGATCCGCAACACGGCTCCCGGCATTTCCGGTCGTTTCACCATCTCCTATTTCCACCGCCCGATCGACATCCGCTACGAGCGCCACCGCACCTACCGGGGTTATCATGTGACCATGCGTCTTCTCGACAAGAGCAATATCAACGTGACCCTCGGCAAAGGCACCCTGGCCTTCGACGACGAGACGATGTTTGCACTCAACAAGGTGATGAAAATCCCAGCCGGCATCATCGTCATGTCCGGACCTACCGGTTCGGGCAAGTCGACCACGCTCAACGCCATCCTGCGCGAACTAAACCGCCCCGAGGTCAATATTCTGACCCTGGAGAACCCGGTTGAGGATGAGGTGCCAGGCATCACCCACTGTGACCTTCGCAGCCCCAAGGAATTCAAGCCCATGATCGCCTCGTTCATGCGCTCGGACCCGGATATCATCCTGATGGGTGAAGTTCGCGACATTGAGTCCGCTGAACTTGCCATTGAGGCAGCGGTAACGGGTCATAAGGTGCTTACCACCATTCACACCCCGCGCGCCTCCCAGATCATCGAGCGATTCGAGCAATTGGGTATCGAGCGCTGGAAAATCGCACAAACCCTGAAGGCGGCGTGTGCACAGCGTCTGGTCAAGATCCTGTGCCCATATTGCAAGGAATCCATTGATGGCATCAGCGAACACGACCGCAAGACCTTTAGCCTCGATGACAGCTGGGCAGGAATCCCCCTTTTCGCTGCCAAACCAGGGGGGTGCTCGGAATGTCGCAATTCCGGCTATAGCGGCCGGACGGCAATTCTTGAAATTATTCCTATTACGCCTAAATATTCTGACATGCTCTCAAAGGGAGAGATGACACCTTACGAACTGGAAGTGACCGTAGCCGAGGAAGGCATTTTGCCCAACCTGCGCCGTAATGGACTCCGCCTGCTTCGCGAGGGAAAAACCGACCTTGCGGCCGTGAGCAAGGTCATTGATATGACCTACACAGATGAGTAACTCAACGACATCCCAACCCGCGGCAAAAGCCAGTCAGCAGCAGGAAAAACCAAAGAGTTTGATTGAAAGGCTGACCACTCCAGGAAAGCCCAAAGCGTTCAAAAAGAAAGAACTGATCGACTTGTTCCGTGGCTTGGGCTCGATGATGCGCGCGCAGATCAACACCGCTGATTCCCTGAAGTATTTCACCCATGGCCTGCCCAACAAGAGCATGGCCGACACCCTGAATCAAGTGCGCGAGGACATCACCAACGGCATCAACGTGCACGAGGCATTCCGTCGATCGGGTCGCTTCAGCGAGACCATCATCGGCCTCATCCAAGCGGGATCTGACGCCGGTAAGCTTGACCATGCATTTCAGTCGCTTACCCAGCGACTGAAAACAGAAATGTATTTCGAGAAAAAGCTCAGGAAAGCAACCATCACTCCTTGCGTCATCATTTGCGTGCTGATCGGCGCTTTCATTGTCTCTCAAGTCAAGATCGTGCCACAGGTGGAAAGCATGCTTGCCGGTGTCGGCGGCGAACCCGACGGAATGACCGCGCTGTCATTTAAAGTCAGTCATTTCACCCAGAATGTATGGCCTCTAGTGGTGCTCTCACTCATTGGTGTTTCCCTTGTCATTGCCCGCTCCATGAAAGTTCGGAACTTTCTCCTCGGATTCGGCATGGCCAAATGGCGTCTCCTGCGCCTTCTGATCATGAGCATCCGACAGCTGACCTTTCTCTCTACCATCAAACTGCTTCACTCCAACGGCATCAACTTGGCCAAATCCATCCGGACCGCTGCCAACAGCGTGAGAACCACCCCCTTTTACGAAGAGCTACGAGCCGCAGCAGACAAATATGAGCACTCAGGTGTGCCGCTCTCCACAGCGTTTGCCAAATACACTTCAGTCGATGAGCAAGTCACCCACATGCTGGCCATCGGTGAAAAATCCGCTTCACTAGACGCTCAACTCCAGATGCTTTCTGACATGTATGAGGAAGAATCCGAGACCCACATGGAAGCCTTCTCTGCAACAGTCAGCTTTGTAGTGTTGATTATTGCGGCGTGTCTGATTGCAGCTGTTTTCATCGGTACCTTTCTGCCGATCTTTCTCATGGGACCAAAAATGATGGAGGCCGTTTCTTGATTTATTGCCTAATCGCAAACACTAAAAGCACTTCGCGACGCGTCCATGCAACTCACACCATTCGACCGCTGGCTTCGGGAAAAATATTCGTACGAGACTCATATCCAGGTCTTACGTCTGCCTGAGTATGTGCCCCGAGGCATCAAAGTTATTGAGCTTCCCGATATTCCCGGAAAGCGCTTCCAATACCTGCTGGTCGGACACAAGGCTCCTCAAATAAATAGGTTAATCGATGAGCTCAAGGAAGGGGGCCAAATGTACCATATTCAGGTTGTGGAGCGAGACACGCGGATCGCCAAACTTTGCAACCCAAAGCAACGCTCCATCACCTGGTTCACGATATCATGGGCCGTCATTTTTGTCATCTTCTCGGTCGTTGCCTATTGGGTTGCTCAAATACTCAAAAATCCAGAGATTCAGCAGCATATTCAGGATTCCATCCGCTCAATTAAGGGCGGATAATGATTGTGGAAAGAGCTAAAACGCCTTATAATATCGTATTGAACAAGATGATTTCATCTTCATGAGAAGTAGCGACAATTCACAAATCCACCCGCTGTTCGCGCTAAAGTCGGCCGCGACTCTGATAGAGATAACCGTGGTCCTGCTATTGATTCTATCTCTTGTGGGCATTGGATCTTTTGCAACCGTGAAGATCTCCGAATGGAGGCTGGGGCGAGAAGCCGGCGAAACCTTACGCACTGTATATTCCGCTCAACGAATGTTTCTTGCCGACCGACCAACCACTGTGGTCTCCAGTATTACAGCTGCTGAACTTATCCCATATTTACCGGGTAATATGACCGCCATTCCCACGGTGGAATCGCTCGAGGGCACGCAGCTCTCCATCATCATCAACACCATTCCGCCTGTGGTCGATGCTGGTGGCGGCGCAATCTACGACCCCTCTGGAAGTAACAGCGATACCCTATGGGATATCGGACAATGAAGCCAGCCCTTGCATTCCTCGTAGCCCTTGCACTCTTCAATTCTGCATTCGCACGGGAGGAGAATTTACGACACGTGGGCGACTACCTGCTGAAATCACACTTCAAAATTTCCGGAGACAAGGTCATTCCTATCCCCATAAAACCCATTGCCTTCCGGGTGTATACCGACGGAGTGACGGTAAAAGTAGCAACCGAAGACGATGACGGTGCCCATACTAAATTCGAAATTTACCGATCCGATGGCATCGCTCGACAACGCGTTGGAGGCGGTGCGCTTGAAATCATTCCAGGCATTCAGGCCATGAACAGAACCTCAGGTATCCTGAAACACCTTCGCATGTCCGCCGAGTCCATGACCATCACAACCTTTCCGGGTGTCTCCAACCAAACCATCGTTAGCCACTCTGTAGCCGCTGAGCCGATCGATAAAAAGAACCAACCACCAAAGGATCCTCAACCCTAAGATGAAGCCCATCCCTGCACCATCCAATCCCGAGGACAATGACGTCGAGCAATCACCCTCGAGCGCCTCAAATTTTATCAAATCCTACTCGCTCAAACCCAATCACGGTAATCGACGCTCGACCAGGACCGGTATCGACCAAGCCTACCCTTGGCTTCTGGTGGCAAGCACAGCCATCTCGGTTTTCTTCGGAATCATGTATATCGAAAAGGATGTGATCGTCAGCTCCAGTGGTTCAGACAAAGCCGACACTGCCGGTAAGAGCGCAGAAACTTCCACCGATGGCGTTGACCCCAGCCTGCTTCCCTCCGGCGACCGCCTGCCAGGCGAAGCAGGAGCTGGCGACAATGCAGGATCCACCCCCACCCACATTGCACCTATTCACTCCCGCTACGAGGAGACCAACTTGCGGGTCCAACACATCATGACGGCCACCTCGGCGAACGGCTCCATCAGTCGCATCGACTTGGAGGTTCCCGTTCTGTATCAGAGCCGCAAACTTCGATGGACTCCAAGGGAAGTTGCGCAGGCCGAGGATCTGATGGTTCAGCTGATTGAATATCAGGACAAATCTCGCCAGCTCCGCTCGCAGGGTGAACGACTACTCAACGAATGGAATGTCTTGATTGGACAGTCCATCCCCGCCACCAGCCTGCGGGCCGACAGCCCATCTATCCCTGACAACCAGAAGGACTCCATGGTGGTCAGCGAACCAGCAGAGACTACCGCACAAGAGGCCTCTGACATCAAACCCAAGGACAAGCCATGAGATTTTTCATCCCCACCGCGACCGGCCTCCTGATCGCTTCACCGCTGCTGGCCGATAATCCACCACCCATCCATACAATCGACGCTGCCATTGAGGCCTTCGATCAGCATGACCAAGCTCGGGCGCAAGAAGACCTTGCACTTTCTCAAACAAAAACCGACGAGGCCAAACCCGAGCCTGTCCTTGTGACCGGCAAGAAGCCGGACAAAGTTGACTCCATCGTCGTCTCTGAAATTCCAGTGGATCCGAAAGCGGCGCAACGACTTCCTCCCTCACAGCCCCAAGCCAAGGGTCTTCGGGTCCACGTGGAGGCCATTCAAACCGGCAAAGGCAAATTCAAAACAGAGAGTGTCCAATTGCTACGTCCCTTCCCCCCCAAACCCCTTCATAAGGCTCCTGAGGGTTGGCTGCTAAAAGAGTCCGATGCCGTGCCTCCAACCGTGCGACAAGTGGAATTGGCCCCCGGAAAGACTATTACGCTAACCATTCGGCCCCACATCCTGGTCCCAGATGCCGATCAAGACCAGATTTTGGCGGTTGCAGAACCCGGATTCGAGGCTTCACTTGGTTACGAACAATCCAATACAGTATCCGCTGTACTGACCAACTCTGTCCAGCAACTCAAGGAAGATCAGCTTCAGATCGGCAATGCCATTGATCAGCTTCAGCAGCTCATCATCTCCCTTCCCAAACCCAAGCTCGATACCAAATTCGACAGTGCATCGTCCATCCCCGATGCAAGCAATCCCATCCCTGAACAACCATGAACTCATTCACCATCCCAGTGAGCTGCAGTCTCGTGCTGACAGCCGTTGTCGCCGCAGGAATCAGTCATTGGTGGTCCGTGCACAAATTCACTGACCTCCTGGAGAACGGGATCCCTACTGCTCCCGCGATCCTGCCTGAAACCGAACTAGCACAGCCCAAGGCCTCAGCGAAAAAGCTCGGCACATCTGAGGCCGTGCCCAGATCCTTTGCAAACAGCAGCAAGGAGCAACAGGAATTCTTTTCTGCTCTTGTCGATAAGATGAGTCAGATGGAGACCCAGAATCGTGATCTGCTTGATCAGCTCGCTGAGACCAATCGGGACATGATGAAGATGCAATTTCGACTCGATACCCACTCGGAATCCTTTCGACCTCTTCCAATTGGCCAAGAAAAGCCGTTTAGCAATAACGAACACGGCACCGGCATCGAGGATCATCCCGGCGTCTTACCTCCCCGGGCTGAGCCAGTACGACTACCCACCTACGAATAGGTAGGCAGACTGATTAACCAACCCTATCATGAATAAGAGGGGGTTCAGATTCGTTCAAGAAGTTATGCTATGTCGTTTCGCAATCTCTCTCTCCACCCTCATGCTGAGCGTAGGAATGGTGTCTGCAGCACCGAAATGGAAGCAAGACCTGAAACCCATTAAGCCCGGAAATTACCCGCCACTGACTGCCGGCAAGCTTGAATACTCCTTGAGCTGGAAGGGCTTACTCAATTCCGGCAAACTGGAATTCGATATCGGTAAGCCTGGGGCCCACAAGCCCGGTGTGATCGTCATTAAATCGACCGGGAAAAGCACGGGGCCGGGTGGAACCATTTTTCCTTACAACGGTCATGGCTGGTCGGAAGTCAAGGTCGACTCACTGATGCCAAGCTTCGCAAGTATCGGAGAGTCCAAGCGCGGCAAACACATCAAAACTGAGCTCCATTATCTAAGCGATAAGGTCACCTTGCGCGAAGTCACGAAACAAAAGAAGAAGCAGGAGGTTAAAACCCATGTGTTTGGTCAAAGTCCGGTCTATGACATTGGCTCCGCCATCCTTTTCATTCGCAGCCAGAGACTCAATAAAGGTGATGAGATCAAACTCATGATACATCCTTACGCCAGCCCTTACCTTCTGAAAGCCAAGGTATTGGGTAAGGAACGACTCAACAATCAAGACTGCATCAAACTCAGCCTGGAACTCCACAAGATCAGCCTCAAGGACATGAGCTTGAAACCATACAAAAAACTCAAGGAGCCCGCCCTGCTATGGTTTTCTGACGATGGAAAACGCCTGCCCCTGGAGGTTCGCAGCAAAGTCTTCATTGGCGACATCCGAGCCACTCTCGAAGGCTTCAAGGAGGCCTGAAAATCCTTGAAGGCCCAATACGCTCACCATTCTGATCTCCAAAGCCCCTCAAAGCCCGCAAATTCGGGGGATTTCGGCAAAAAAACCTTGCGCGAGTGACTCTTCCGTGGTGACCTCCCCGCCCGCCCTTTGAGCACCCTCAATTGGGCGACCCAACAACCACATTTCCCACGGCCATGGCCTACGCAGTGATCAAAACCGGCGGCAAACAGTACCGCGTTGAGAAAGGAACCCGATTCGATGTCGAGAAACTCGATGCCGAGGTCGATACCGAAGTCAAATTCGACGCCCTCATGGTAGGCGAAGGCGAAGCCCTCAAGGTTGGCACCCCCACTGTTGATGGCGCTTCCGTAACTGCCAAAGTGGTCAATCAATACCGCGACAAGAAGGGCATCGCTTTCAAGTTCAAGCGCCGCAAGGGTTACCACAAGACCAAGGGCTACCGCCGCGCCCTCACGACTCTCGAAGTTACCTCGATTGCAGGCTGATTATCCATCAACCCAATTGAATTCGTAGCGGATTTCAATCCTCACCCCACCCAAGACATGGCACATAAGAAAGGACAAGGCTCCGTCAAGAACGGCCGCGACTCCCGCAGCAAGCGCCTCGGCGTGAAAAAGTTCGGAGGTCAAGCTGTCATAGCCGGCAATATCATCATTCGTCAACGTGGCACCAAAGTGCATCCCGGTGTGGGTGTCGGTTGCGGCAAAGATCACACACTCTTCGCACTCGTTGACGGCAAGGTAAGATTCGACCGCGAAGGTCGCCGCGTCAACGTGGTGGAAGCCTGACCCATCGCCAACAATTTCAATCAAGGCCGCTGCCCTTATGGGTGGCGGCTTTTTTTGTGCCTGAGCTCCGGACAACAGTCATTGGCGATCATTGATCGGGGTTGGTGCCATTCAGGCGCTCCAACTGTCTGGGCTATCCCTGAACTTACTCCAGCAAAAATACATCCAGCTCCCACTGACCGCTGAACACTGACAGCCGCGAAGCGGCCTAGCTCTCGAAGTAGGTATACCCATTCAGGCCCGCACGGTAGAGATCCATGATTTCTCGGCGCTCACTGGGGCTAATGCGGCCATCATTCACCGCCTTCTCTGCAAAACTTCGGAATCGTGTGACGAGCTCCTTGGGATCAAATTCCACATAGCTTAGTACATCGGCCACGGTATCCCCCTCCACTTCATGCGTGTAGACGGCCTTTCCATTCTCCAGATGGACTCCAACGACATTGGTGTCTCCAAGCAGGTTGTGTAAATCTCCCAAGGTTTCCTGGTAGGCACCCACCAGAAAAACCCCCACGTAATAGGCTTCATTGGTCCGTAGCTCGTGCAAGGGTAGCACCTTGGAGACGTCTTCCTTATTTATGAAGCGGTCGATCTTACCGTCGCAGTCACATGTAATGTCGGCGAGCAATGCGTGCTGACGTGGCTTTTCCTCCAGCCGGTGGATTGGCATTACAGGGAAAAGCTGGTCGATCGCCCAAGAATCGGGAAGCGACTGGAAAAGGGAAAAGTTACCGTAGTAGTAATCCACCAAAGTTGAAGACAGCTCACGCAAATCCTCGGGTATTTCATCCAGACGCCGAATGTAGGAGGAGATCCGGGTGGCAATGTGCAGGAACCAGGCCTCAGCCAGTCCGCGTTCCCTGAGGGTCGCATTGCCGTAGAAAAACTGTGCACGGACTTGGTCGCGGTAGTAGGTCGCATCGTTGTAGCATTCCTGAAGGTTGTCCTCTTTGAGCGCCTTATGAACGTCAATCAAATTAATGAGGTTCTGTGGGGCTTCCTGCGGGATGGGTGGCTCAATCTCGCTGGTCTGAGCCTGGGTGACATCCAGAATATTGAAGACCAGCACAGAGTAGTAAGCAACCACTGCGCGGCCGCTCTCGGAGATCAGATCGGGATGGGGAACTGCCGCCTTGTCACAAATCTGGGAGACCACTTCCACGATATCACTGCAGTATTCCGGGATCGAGTAGTTGCAGGAGGCTTGGAAATTGGTGTGAGATCCATCGTAGTCGACCGCCATCCCGCCACCAATATCGAGAACGCCCATCGGGGCGCCTTCCTTGACCAGGTCGCAGTAGAAACGAACCGCCTCGGTCGCACCCTCGCGGATAGCTGCTATGCTGGGAATCTGTGAGCCTTGGTGATAGTGGAGCATCTTCAGGCATGCGAGATAGCCCTGCTCCTTGAGCCGGTCGACAACCTCGATGACTTGGGCGGCATTGAGGCCAAATACGGAGTTGTCTCCGGCGCTCTCCTGCCAATGTCCGGAGCCGCTCACCGAGAGCCGGATGCGCACACCCAGATTGGGAAGCACATTAATTTTTCGCGAGCGCTCGAGAATCAACTCCAACTCACTAGGCATTTCGAGCACCAGCATCACTCTCAGTCCCATTTTCTGGGCATGCAGGGCGAGATCGATGAATTCCTCGTCCTTGTAGCCATTGCAGATGATATAGGCCTCCGGATCGTGCATGTGAGATAGAGCAGCTATGAGTTCGGGTTTGGATCCCGCCTCCAAGCCGTAGTGGTATTTCTTTCCGAACTCGGCAATTTCCTCAATGACCTGTCTCTGTTGGTTGACCTTAATCGGATACACGCCGCGATAGGCACCGCGGTAATTCACCTCTTTGATGGCTTTGGCAAAGGACTCGTTGATTTCGGAAATACGAGAATGAAGCAGGTCGCGGAAACGCATCAGAACCGGCAGGTGAGTACCTCGGTCGCGCAGACCTTCAATCACCTCATAGAGCGAAACCTCACGACTCTCTTCCCCATCCTCAAGCTTGACGGTGACATGACCGCGTTCATTGACACCGAAAAAATTATGCCCCCATTCCTCCACTCCGTAGAGCAGGGATGAAGCCTCAGGTGACCATGCCTTGGCAGACGTGGATTCGGTGGAATTGGAACCATGTGGAGTAGCGGACATGTGTAGTAATCAGAAAGCGAAGAAAAAGCGAAAAGCCCTGATTTGGCAATCACTGCCTTCAAACATCTTGAAACACTTACCTGGAGGTCTTCCAGTCAGGAAATTCAGTCTGCAACTGCTCGCGATACTTTGCTGCCTCTTGTTTCTGGTCTGCTGCCTCCAATGCCTCTACGAGTTTGTGGAGAGCCTCGGGCTTGAGTTCCTTGTCGTTGATGAAGCTGACGACGATCAAATACTGGGCGGAGGCCTTCTTTGAATCTCCCTCCTTCATGTCCAGATCTCCAGCAAGTATGCGCAGACTCCCACGTGTCCTGCCCTGTGGCTGCACGGCCAGTGCGTCATCCACTGCCTTTCGAGCTGCCGCGAGATCGTCCATCAGGTAGAGAGCGCGGCCGCGGTCCAGCAGGCCGTCAGCACGCCATGCAAGATTCTCCTCGACCTCCAGCACATTGGAAATGGCGGGCAAGGCCTGTTTGGCCATGCCCGATTCGAGCAGGGATTTGCCAAGATAGCGCCACACTTCCTTGCGGGTTTCGCGCGGCTCCTCAAAATTGGCAATCAGGGCGAGAAAGATCGCCGCATCGTGATAGGAGCGCGCATTGTAAGACTGCATGCCCGCCCACTGAATCGCCTGATCAGGCAAATCCTGCTGATATTCGCCCCCTATCGCCAGATGCAGCTCCTCGGCAAGCTTCTCGATGTTCTGGGCGGCATAATAGCCAAGGGCCAGCAAAAGGCCGGCATGCTTGCCGTAAAGGTCGGCACGCAACTGACGGGCCTTTTCCAGGGGTTCGATGGAGAGCTTGGGCTTATTGGTTTTAACCATGCCCCAACCCAGCCAGTAGTTGGCCTCGGCCTGCAGCTTGACGTCGAGTTGCGCCCCACATTCCAACAGCCCTTGATAGCGGACCATCATGTCCTGTATTTGGTTCGCCGCGCGCCTGAGACGTGCCGATTCGAGCCAGCCGTATATCAACATGTCGGCCGGCTTGCCGAACTTGATCAGGCGATCATAGTCAGCAATGGCCTGTTCAGCTTGGCCCGACCCTTCATAGACCTTCGCCCGCTTGCCCAGGGCGGAGACAACCCGCTCGTCATCGGGATAGCCGCGGATAAATTGGTCAAGAGATAGAATCGCACCCTTGTGGTCCCCCGCTTCCGCCAGACACCAACCACGCTGATAGAGCAAGCCCGGCCGATTGGCTTTACTTACCCTGGAATCATCGACTTGTTTATAGACTTGGGCGGCAGCAGCAGTCCTGCCCTCCGCCTGCAGACTCTCAGCTTTCATCATCAGTGCGGTGTGAATCCTCACATCTTGGGATCGGGTGGCACCATAAAGCTGGAGGAAGGCATCCACTTGCTTGGGCACATGCTGACCCTCGATTCGGTAAAAACACATCAAACGGTAATAGGAGGCCTGAAAGGCAAGGTCGGATTGAGGCGGAACCTCGCGCTCGATGCCCCGGAACACCTCAAGAGCCTCCTTGGACTTCTTCAGATGCATCAGGGCCCGCCCAACCAGCAGAAGCCGCGCCGCTTCCTCATCGCCCTTGAGCTCGACCATGGATTGCTCATGCAGCTGTACCACTCTCACGTATTCACCCTGATCAAACAGCACTCCGAGCAAAGTCGAATGGGCAGAGGGCCACCATGCCTTGATCTTCTCATCCTTGAGGATGCGCTCCAGATAGTGGATGCCGATTTCAAATTTTTCGAGGCGGCGCGCAGCCACCGAAGCGTTGAGAAGGGCCTCCGCCTTGAGTGCATCGGTCGTTTTTATCTCGGTTACCTCGACGAATAGGTCCAACGCCTCCTGATCGCGTTGCAAATGTAATGAGCAGTGACCAAGACCCACTTTCGACATGGCGATAAATTCGGCCCCATCAGGATCCTCCAAGACTTTGCGAAAAGCCACCAAAGCCTGCGCATGGGCCCCATTGAGGCGATAGCAATGACCGGCATAGTAATAGCCACGGGCACTTTCCCCCTGACGTTCAGTCTCGGACGCGTAACGATCGAACAAGGGAGCCGCGACCACATACTGCTTTTTGTTGTAGTGATCGGCGGCAAGCGCATAGGCGGCAGCTGCCACCCATGGCCCCTTCTGAAAACGCTGTAGCAGGGCACTGAAACAGCGCTGGGCATCTTTGTGCCTATCGATCTGCTGGTAGGACGAACCAAGATACCACCAGGCTTTGGGCGCGTTCTCATGATTGGGAAAATCCATGAGGTAGGCCTCAAAGATTTGCACCGCAATCGTGAAGAGGCTCTGGCGCTGCTGCTGGTCCTCGGCATTTCGGGCCTCGTCGTAGACATTCTTGCCCCGCTCGAAAAAATCTCTGGCAGCATCGTTCTCGAGCACAAGGTTGGCAGGCTGAGCCCTTGGTGGCTCCTCGGCATGCAGCCACCCGCTCGCCGTAATGAGCAGAACGTTAAAAAGGTTCAGGCAATATAATGCTCTCTTGCACATGATCACAGCCTCTTACTCCTTGGTTTCCGGGCGTTGGGTGGCAAAGGAAATGTTCCAGATTCCAGCCTTCTGGCAGGTATCGATAACCTCGACAATACGCTGGTAGGTTACCGCTCCATCACCGCGAATTCGCACCGGCTGGTTTTCGAATTGGCCGGCAATGGCTTTGAGCTTGTCGTGGAGCTGGAACAGATCGACTTGCACTCCCTCGACCTTGATCACACCATCTTCGAGAATATTGATGATGATCTCGCCCATCGGACGCGTCAATTCCTCACCTTGCTCAGCAGTTGGCACCGACACATCGAGTTCGGTTTCTGAGCGGCTGAACTGCCAGGTCACAATGAAGAAAATCAGCAGCAAGAACACGATATCGATCATCGGCGCCAGCTGCATGCCGGCGGATTCGGGCTGTCGGCTCGTGAATTTCATGTTCGGAAAGCTTGGTTGATGGGAGAGATCAGAGCCCACGCACATCCGGGCGCTCATCACGGCCCAGACCGGCCAAATCATTAGTCTCGGCATGCCGCTCGACCTTGCGCTCGAGCTGCGAGTGCAGCAAGGCCATGAGGTGGGTAGCGGCGGCCTCAAGCTCGGCAATGTATTTTTGAACCCGACCACGGAAAAGGGAATAGAAAACAAGGGCAGGTATGCCGATCATTAAGCCAGCAGCAGTGGTAATGAGCGCCTCGGAAACCCCTTCGGCAAGTTGCATTTGGCGCACCCCAGTGACATCTCCCGAGGAAATCTGCAGGAAGGACTTGATCATGCCCAAAACGGTTCCCAGAAGACCGACCATTGGTGCGATCGCGCCCACGTCAGCCAAATAGGTAATGCGCGAACTGAGTAGCCCAGCCTGACGTGAACCTTCGGCCTCCGCCACCTCACGCACCCCGTCAAAGGAGGCAACCGGATACTTGGTCAGAAAGTCCATGGTCTTTTGGGTGACCCGGGCCATCGATTCGTTCTGGCGATGGCAATAAGCCACCAGGCCCAGGTAGTCGCGCTTGCGGATCATTGCTTCGGCGGCATTCATGAAACGATCACTGACCACGGCATTGCGGCGAATGCTCAGCAGGTAGACGAAAATCAGCACCAGTCCGACCATGGAGAGGATGGCCAAAGGATACATCATTGGTCCCCCAGCTTTGGCAATTTCGAGCAGGTTCATCTCCTGCGACAGGGCATTGCCATGGTCTTGCTGGGCGAGGGCCGTCGGAGCAGCAAGGAAGAGCCCGATCGGGCTATGCAGGTAATACTTCATGAACGTTGGCGGCTTGGGAAGGTGGGCGGGATCAATATGGGGGATGAAGGGTCTCGAAGCAAGCTTGGGCCCTGAAGGAGAGTGGCTTGCGCAGGCCGAAATCCACTAATGTATAGCGGCCCGCATGCCCAATCCTGTCAAAAAAAACACCACGACCCCTGTTGGGAGCCGTGGCGGGAAGTGATTTCAAATGAGGCTTATTTGCCGTAGACTTCCACTTCGATGTAGTGGTTCATCTCGTTGGAGGTGTTGCCAGCACTGTGTAGGCGGACGTATTGGCCCTTGGTGCCTTTGCCGTCTGCGAGCAGACCGAAGCGGGTCTCGGCGTAAGGAGCAAAGCCGCCCTTACCCAAGCCAGCGGAATCGTCGTAGTCGTTGTTGTAGATGGTGGTCACGCCTTCTTCGAACTTGGGATCGTTGGAGATCTGGATGATCACGTCGTTGTAGGCACGCTTCTGAGAGTGGAAGTGCCACAACCAGATGGCGTAGATTTCGGACTCCTTGCCAAGGTCAATCTGGACCCACTGCAGGCCATCGAGAAGTTCAACGTAGTAGCCTTCGCCAGCTTCCTTGTCGCCATCGGTGATGAGGTCTAGGCTGCCGATGATGGGAGCGTCGTCCGAACTGGTGACAGGCTTGCCTTTGGAGAGCAGCACGGTGCCTTCGGGCACCTTGAACTGGGGAGCAGCTGTGGGATCTTCGTGGGCAACGGGAAGCTTGATGGGCTTGGGAGTGCCTTCTATCAACTCATCAGGAAGCTCGGTTTCGAGAACGACACCGCCCTCGGTGCCGGCACCGAGGCTTGCGCTTCCAGCTGTAGCATCGCCGCTTTTCGCGCCGGCTTCATCACCTCCATCCTTGCCACCGCAGTTGATGAGCGCAATGGAGGTGAAGGCCGTTAGGGTGGTCAGGATCAGTTTGTTTTTCATACGGAGAGGAGTTCTTCAGTGAGTTCGATGGGTGCTTGTTTGTCAGCTGATTCGTTGATGTAGAAGATGGGAGCCTCGCTTTCGAAGGCGTGGCGCGCGTCGCAGTTCAAGGTGGCCTGACCGCGAACAGAAGCAAAAAAGTTCTCCAAGTGCGGTTGATGGGCCGGTTTTGGAATCACCTTGCCATCTTTGGTGGTTACCAGGGGCAAACCACCCGGAAGGTCATACTCCTCGGGGGCAGCGGACTCGTAGGAAGCGACGGCACCTGCGGTGGCAGCAGGCTTGGGCGGCGCGGGCTTCTTCTTGAGGTAGCCTTGACCCACCAGGTCGTCCCACGAGGGAGCGCCGCTCTCGCGATAGATGGCGGAGGTGGCGGCGATCTCGGCAGTCTTGATGGTTGCCTCGGTGCCCATGAAGTTTTCCCAGAAGCCGCCACCCGAACTGGTGGTCGTCAGAACCTGGTAGAATCCGCGGACTTCACCATACTTGGTCTCCCAGTCGAAAAGGCAGAGCACATTGTCGAAGTGCTCACGCTGCTTGAAATAGGCTTTGCCGGCAGTCGCATAGAGGCGTTTCGGCTGGGCCTCCAGGAACCAGTTGAAAATATCGATCTGGTGAGCGCCCAAGTCCGAGATCGGGCCTCCGGAGAGATCCCGATACAGACGCCAGTTCATGAATTGGTGCATGTCCTTGAAGCCATACTGGTTGAGGATGGCCTCATCCACTTGAACGCCCTTCGGGATTTTCTTGCCACCAATGTCCTGAGAAGCGCCAAGAGAGCGGTTCCATTGCGCCTGAACGTTGGTGAGTTGGCCTGCGATTTTCTGGCCGTTGATGAGTTGCTCGAAGGTGTAGCGGTAGCGCGGATTGCTGCGGCGCTGATGACCAATCTGACATAGCTTGCCACTGGCTTCGGCGGCTTTGACCATCGCACGGGCTCCGTCGATGGTATTGGACATCATTTTCTCGCAGTAAACGTTGAGTCCGGCCTCCAAACATTTGACCGTGTGGGGCGAATGCCAGAAATCGGGAGTGGCAACAACGGCCACGTCCAGGCCTTTTTCAGCAGAAAGCATTTCGTCGATGTCGACATAAGCTTCGGGTGCGCTACCCTGGTGGGCACGAACCTGGTTCATTCCCTTCTTGCGGTTCCAGTCCGAAATGTCACAGACCGCCTGGAAGTGCAGTCCGGGGATGTTCTTCATGGCGGCAAACAACACTTCCTGCTGCTTGCCGAAGCCGACGAGGGCCACGTGGATCTTGTCGGAACCACCCTTTTCAGCGGCCTTGAGGATGTTGGGAGCCGCCAGCACCAAACCCGCACCGGCGGATTGGCTGATGAAGCGACGGCGGCTCAGAAAGCCGCTCTCTTGAGATGAGGTGTTGGGGTCATTCATGGTTTACCATTTCTTGAGGATGACGAGACGGTCGTGCTTTATCAGATTGAGAGCGAGAACGATGAGAATGATGTGAGTGCCGAGCCATGCGATGCCGCTTCCCTGATTGAGGAGGATAAGTCCCCAAGTCAGGCCAGTGTACAGCAGGCCTTGGGCCAGCAGGGAAATTCGGGAACCAACGCCCAAAAGTAGGGTAATTCCCATGACAATAAGGGCTGGACCAAGCAGTTTGTCAAAAATGTTGAGGGCAAAACCAATCATCAAGGGCTCTGCCTCAAACTGAGATCTGAGGCCTTCCGGAACCCCGGTGTAGTATTCCAGAGAATATGCCTTTTCGGTAGAGCCCGCATAGAGACCGGTGGCTTCGCCTCCTGCCTCCACTTCGGAGTTCTCAGCCTTCTGGCCTGAATATTTCTCAATGCCGGTTTGGAGGGCACGAACTCCGAGCCAGAGGCGGCAAAGGATAGAACCGAAGAGGAGTGCCAACTTGTCGCAGGCGAGAGTGCTCTCGCAGGAGCTTTCCTTGGATTGCGCGGCGGGGGCTTCTGTGGCGGGAGTTGCTTCGTCAGACATGGATGATGTGGGTTTGGGTATGGAAGACCTGTAGTTTGAGAAGTTTGTCAATTGGGAGGCTATGAATGACTTGAATCTGGAGGATTTGGCATTTGTTGGGGAGCCTTAAGAGGGCCAAAATGTCCACCCGTGAGGCCTTGGGGTCAAGCATCGGGTGTTCAAGTATGCTGATGGACAGATTTACGGACTAAAAGCGGGCATCTTATCAGCCAAAAAATCTCACGTTGGTATGACTTTTCGGGTATTGAGTATCAACGCCTTTTACGCAGCCGCTTGCCGCTGAGGCGCGACTGAATGAGGTTGGGGCAGATACCCTTGGTTCTCAGCTGTTCGCAAGAGGCTTCTATCTTGAGTGAATGCTGTAAGGGACGGAAACCAAGACGGCGGGCGACACAATCGTTGAGGGTGTCGATGCCGGAGTCCTCAAACTCAATGACCTTGCCGCAGTCCTTGCACACCAGATGGTTGTGCGAAGGCTTGTCGTGGAAGTTGGGATCATAGGTGGTTTCCTGTTCACCCAAATCGATCTCGCGCAAGAGATCCGCTTCCACCAGCAGGGACAAGGTGCGGTAAACCGTCGCGCGCGAAATCCCACTGGTGGACTTGCGGACCCGCTCAAAAAGTTCCTCAGCCGTGAAGTGCTCGTCCTTGGAAAACACCTCGGTCGCAATGCTGTCTCGTTGCTGGGTACGGCGCAGGCCCCTCAAATCAATGAAGGCATCAAGGCGCTCACGCAGCAACGGGTCCATGGCACAGCCTAGGACAAGCGAGCCCGAAACGAAAAGCGCAATCAGACTTCGTATCTCTGAATTCCGAGCGGGTTGCCCTCCTGCAATTCCGCGGGCAAGACCGCATTCGGAAAACCCTGCCATGCAACAGGGCGCGTGAAACGCAAGATGGCCAAGGGACCAACTGAGGTGGTGCGGCCATCGGAGGTCGCCGGGAAAGGTCCGCCATGGACCATGCTGCTGCATACTTCGACGCCAGTCGGGAAGCCGTTGCAGATCAGGCGACCAGCACGGCCTTGAAGAGCTGCAACAAGATCGGCGTTGGCGGCCAGTTCTTCGTCCGTGCCGTGGATACTGGCGGTCAACTGACCTTCGAGCCGGGTCACCGCCTCGTGGATTTTTTCGATACTTCCCCTCACCACGAGAGTCGCCGGACCGAACATCTCAGCCTGCAAGTTCGGATTGGCAATGAAATCCTCGATGTCCACTTGGAAAACCACGGGGGCGGCTTCGTCCGCTCCCACATGGGTCTTGCAGGCGGCAAGAATTTCCACCCCATTGGCGGCCGCGGTAGCCTCCGTCGTCTTTTTGTAGTTCTCACAAATGCCCGCATGAAGCATGAGCCCGGCCGAACTCGCCTCCACCAAGTCCTTGAGCATGGTGAGAAAGGCATCTCCACTTCCCTCCTCCAGAAAGACCAGACCCGGGTTGGTGCAGAACTGACCAACTCCCAAAGTCAGTGACACGAAGAAAGCTTCCACTAGGGCCTTCTCCCCTCTGGCGAGCGCCCCCTTGAGAAAAATTACCGGATTGATGGAGCTCATCTCAGCGAAAACGGGGATGGGCTGCTCCCGCCTGGCGGCAATCTCCATGAGCGCGCTACCACCGGCGCGTGAACCGGTGAAACCCACCGCCTGAATGATGGGATGGCGCACCACGGCCTGACCGACCTTGGGACCACCACCATAGAGCAGCGAAAAGACCCCTTCGGGCATGCCACATTGCTGAGCCACCTTCTGCACCACGTGGCCAATGATCTCCGCGCAGCCCGGATGGGCTTCATGGGCAATGACAGTGACCGGACATCCAGCGGCGAGGGCCGAGGCGGTATCACCACCGGCCACGGAATAGGCGAGCGGAAAGTTGGCAGCACAAAACACGGCCACCGGACCAAGAGGGCGCTGCATGGAGCGCAGATCGGGCTTGGGCAGGGGCTGGCGATCAGGCTGCGCGTGCTCGATGCGCGCATCCACCCAGGAGCCTTCCTCGATCAGATCGGCGAACATGCGCAACTGGCCAGTGGTGCGGCCAGACTCACCCCTCAGGCGCGGTTCAGGCAGGGCGGTCTCGAGTTGACCGCGTGCCACGATGTCCTCAATGACCATCTCAATGCCATCCGCGATGGCACGCAGGAAACTGGCACGTTCCTTGCCGGAGCGTTGCGAGTAATCGCCAAAGGCGAATGAAGCAAGCGAGAGCGCGCGCTCCACTTCCTCGTCGGTTGCGCAGACGTAGGCGGGCTCAAGCTGGGCACCCGAGCCAGGCTGAACAGCGTGAGCAAAAACTTCGCTGCCCTCGGAGCGGGACCAGCCGATCATGGATTTGCCTAGGAGTTCAGTCGTCATGCAGTCCATTAAAGCGGCATCACCGCTTGCCGCCAAGCTTGTTGCCATAACGGTGCAGTGTCTCGGTCACGGATTGCTCACGAGTCCAGCGGGTCAGTTCGAGTCGGCCATTGCCCGTCATGGGTGCCTCGATCCAGTTGAGACCGGCATCGTAAAGAGCGTTCAGGATGACATCCGCTGGCGGGCCATCGACCGTGCGCAGGAACTCGTGGTTCTTGGCGAGCTCGGGCAGTCGGGCAGCGAAGTCCTCATCACTTTCCTCGGTGGCGCGGCTGATGGTCAGCGGCGTGCCGGAGATCTCCGAGGCGATCTGCGCGAGGGCTTCGGTGTGCTCGTCTTTGTCCATGAGACGCAGAATGACGCCGTAAGCGGGTCGATAGCGAAAGACGTTACTCTCACATTCCAAGCCGGTCGGGTCATGACCGATGGCGAAATGCTCTTCCCAAGCCTTCTGGTAATCGGCCCTGGCCTGCGGGGGAGTCACGCTGTCCTTGTCGCTACAGACGCGAAAAAGGTTCACGTAGTTGGGACCACCCGCCTTGGCGCCGGGCCCAATGCTGCTCTTCTTCCAGCCACCGAAGGGCTGGCGCTGGACAATTGCACCGGTGATGCCGCGGTTGATGTAGAGATTGCCTGCCTGAACTTTTTCTTTCCACTCAGCAATCTCGCTCTCGTCTAGCGTGTGGATACCGGCGGTAAGACCGTAGTCAACTTCGTTTTGTATGGCCACGGCTTCGTCCAAATTCTCGGCGCGCATCAGGCCGAGCACGGGACCGAAGCATTCGTTCATGTGGAACCAGGATCCACGCTTCACGCCGAGCTTGATGCCGGGCGACCACAAGAGTGGATCATTCTCGTCCACCTTGGGTTCAAGCAACCACTCCTCGCCTTCATCCAGTTGAGTGAGAGCACGGCTGAGCTTCTCGTCGGGCTCGAGGATGACCGGGGTCACAATGCTTGCCGGGTCTCTGGAACAACCGACCTTGAGGCTGGCCGCCGCGTCTCTCAACTGACGGCGGAAGATCGCATCGTCGTAGACCTCGGACTCGAGAATGGCGAGGCTGGCCGCCGAACACTTCTGGCCGGAGTGGCCGAAGGCCGACTTTACCAAGTCCTTGGCCGCAAGCTCGGTGTCGGCGAGAGCGGAAATCACCAACGCATTCTTGCCGCTGGTTTCTGCGAACAGGCGCAGCGAAGGTCGCCAATCCTGAAACATGCGTGCGGTCTCATAGGCACCGGTGAGGATGACGGCATCGGTGCGTTCGTCCTCAATCAAGGCACGACCGGCAGTGCGGTCAGTGGGCAGCACGAAATGGAGCACGTCCCTGGGCACACCGGATTCCCAGAGTTGCTGCGCCAACCAGTATCCAATACGCGCAGTCTTGGAAGCGGGCTTAAGAATGACCGCGTTGCCCGCCATCAGCGCACCCACCACGCCACCACAGGGAATGGCAAAGGGGAAGTTCCAGGGTGGAGTCACCACGACGGTGCCCAGGGGCTTCACGTCCAGACCTTCGGGGTCGAGCCCGATCTCGGCGTAGTAGCGGCAGAAGTCGATGGCCTCGGAAATCTCGGTGTCGGCCTCGGGAATCGCTTTCTTGCCTTCCTCGCGCAGCAGTTGGATGGATTCGAAGCGGGTCTTGGCGATCTGATCGGCACAGGCCTGCAGGATGGCCGCACGTTTCTCGCCACCCAAAACAAACCAGGCCTTCTGACCTTCCTTGGCAGCGGTGTGGATCCTATCCACGGCATCCGCATCGGCGCTCGGCGGCACTTCGGTCGAGGCCTTGGCTGCCCATAGAGCTTTATGATGACGCTCCTGGGTCCAGTCGCTGTCGGGCTCGTTGTGGAAGCCTTTAGCTTTCGGTGCGGGCAGCTTCAGACGACGCGGGGTCACGTTGAGCGCATGACGATCCTTCCAAGCGGAGAGGAAGCGTTGCTTCTGCTCTTCCCACTCCTTGCTGGCCGGCTTGAGCGAGAACAGGCTCGCGAGAAAGTTGCCCGGAGAGGTATTCTCATCCAAACGGCGGATGAGGTAGGCAAGCGCACTGCCGAAGTCGACATCCTTGACAATGGGCGCGTAGATCAGGAGATCGCCGGCTTCCTTGAGCACGGCCCGAGACTGCGGTGCCGCCATACCCTCAAGCATTTCGATCTCCACGGCTTCCTCGATGCCATGTTTCTTGCGAAGCACCAGACCAAGGGCGATATCGAAGAGGTTGTGGCTGGCCACACCAATGCGCACCGCCTTGGTGTTCTCAGGCGTGCATGCATATTCCATCATGCGGCGATAGCAGGCATCCGAGTCGTGCTTGCTGCGATGAGGAGCGGGATTCCAATCGTGGAGCTCGGCTTCAACGGTCTCCATTGCGAGGTTGGCCCCCTTGACCAGACGAATCTTGATGCGCTCACCACCGGCAGCCACGCGCTTCTTGGCCCATTCGGTCAGCTCCTGTTGCACACCGACGGAGTCCGGCAGGTAGGCCTGCAAGACGAGGCCCGCGGGAAGCGACTGGAACTCGGGCTCATCGAGCACTTCTCGGAAAGCGGCGACAGTAAGCGCCAAGTCGCGGTATTCCTCCATGTCGAGGTTCACGAACTTCTTCTTGGGGCTTGCCGCACGGTAAAGAAGACGCAGCCTATCCTTGATCTTGGTCAGAGTCTCTTGCTGAGCCACCAAGTTGATTTGACTGAAGATGGCCGAGATCTTGACCGAGACGTAATCGACGTCGTCACGTTCAAGCAGGGCCAACAATGCCTCCAATCGCTTGCTGGCTTCCTCTTCGCCCAGCACCGCCTCACCGAGTTGATTGAAGTTCAGACTCACGCCCTCGCTGCGACGCATACCGATGTGATTGGTAAGTTGAGGCTCTTCAGCGGAGAGAATGACATCCTTGGCCTCATTGCGCAGACGCTTGCGCACCAGTTCAATCACCAAGTCGGGCAGAATCATCGAGCCAAAGGCACCAAGATGAAGTTGAACGCGGTCGAGAAAACCAAAGCCGTCACCAATGCCCACTTGATTCAAAATCGCACGCCAACCCTTGGCTGTGCGCTGCGCCGCACTACTGCGAAACAGGCGGTCGGTCATCAGCATGCTCAGCGACTTCGCTTGCGGGCTCTGCACCAACTGGCCAACCCGCCCCATCTGTACGGTCTCGGCTGCTGTTGTGAGTTCGAGGGATTTCTTCAAAAGCTCCTCGGCAACAACGACGGCCTCTTCAGCCACGGAATCATCGTTGTTTGGATTTTTGATGACTTCAGCTTGCGCGAGGTTCGAATTCATGGACTCTGAACCTAGACACTTGCCCCAAATCTGTCTTTGGTGTTTTCTCTTACCCGAGTGCCGAAAAAACACAAAAAAGAGCCCCCCCTCACTCCCCTCTCCCATGAGGAGCTGCTGAGGCAAGCGCCTGGCGTCGCAGCCATGGAGCGGCTGTTTGCCGGCCTCGATGGCATCCTCTTTTGCATCAAGGACTGCGAGGGCCGCTACCTCTCTGCCAACGACGCCTTTCTGCGCCGCGCCAGAGTCAATGACCCAAGAGACCTCATGGGTCGTAGTGCCAAGGAGTTCTTCCCTCCCCTACTTGCCGCCGGCTACGAACAACAGGATGCCCGCGTGATTTCCCACGGCGAGGAAACCCACGACCGCCTGGAAATGATCACCAACGCAGACGGCGGCACCGGCTGGTATCTCTCCGACAAGGTTCCCATCCAGAACCGCGATGATGAAGTCATCGGCATTGCCGTGACCTCACGCGAACTGCAGTCATCAGCGAAAAACGATCCTCGCTACGCCAAGTTGGCCGCAGTCATCGAACACATGCGTGAGCACTTCGATGAGCCCCTGCGCATCGGGGAACTAGTCGCCAAGACCCAGCTTTCCCTCAGTAGTTTCGAGCGGCTCACCCGCTCGCTACTCAAGGTCTCCCCGCGCCAATATCTGACCCGCATCCGGGTTGGGGCCGCTGCCGAATGCCTGCGTGACACCGATGACTCACTTGGAAAAATCGCCCAAGATTGCGGCTTCTGCGACCAGGCCACCTTCTGCCGCCAGTTCAAGGCGATCACCGGGATGACCGCAGGTTCGTATCGCAAGCTCTCGCAGCATGCGCGAGGAATCAGGCGGCTGTCACAGGCTTGATGGGTCCGGGAACTGTGCCTGGCTTCTTTGGCTAAAAGAACATCAAAACGACATGCTCACTGTCGCAGCTGATTGTCCACTCCTGCAAGTGGTTCAATCGGCAAGCAAATTCCCGGTATCCACCTGTCCAATCTCACTCATCCTTCTTCTCGGGCATGCGGAAATCCGCAAAAGACTGGATACGTGGCGCTCGCCGTTTTCCCTCGTCGAAGACAAAAACGATGCTGCGTGAACGTGGGTCGTGGTTCCACTGGCTTTCGATTAGCGGGTGCACACGATTGTCATTTGGAACACGGAAATAGATTTCCACCGGGTAGCTGCCACTTTGCTGGGCAGGCTCTCTAACAAGCACTGACTGATGGGCAGGCAATTTCAGGTCCGACTTGCCGATCTTGCCGATGACATGCTTGGGCGTCAGATTGAACCAGAGCATTTCACCACGGCCGATCATGTCGTAATTGGCATTTACCACCTGCATGCGCAGTGGCACCACGCCATTGGAGGGGTCGCGTGCCATGAGCAGATAAAAGTCGCGCATGCTCTCAGGAATCACCACCGATGGCGCACCCTCGGGTAATTGCTCGATCTGGGTGATCGGCGATGTCAGCAACCATAACTT
>JAURCU010000031.1 GCA_030828305.1 Luteolibacter sp. | reverse complement strand
CAATCTGGATCTCGAGGCACATGGTCTGAGTGCATGGGATGGCGAAGCCCTCCCGGAGATGGTGGAGACTCCGGGTGGAGCCGTTTATCCAGCCCTTGTTGATGAGGGTGGCAGCGTCGGCATTCGTGGCTTTATGTCTTGGGTTGAGGCCGAGCAATCTCACCGGGCAGGAGGGGCGCGTTTATGGTGCCTGATGCATCCTGAGCAGGTGGAGTATCTCGATAAGAAATTCCCGCTCGATGCGATGAGTCGGGCCTCATTGGGTCATCTGGGCATAGGGGGGACGTCCATTGACGATCTCATTCTGTTGGCCGCCGAGGGGGCGGTGGGGGTGTTTCCGAAGTCCCCTGATGCCTTTCGCGAAATGAGCCGACACTCTCGAGCTCAATGGCATGTTGGCGCGAAGAAAATTGCGGATGCCGTTGAAGATATCCAACAGCGTTTGCCTGAAATACGTGATTGGATTTTCAGCCATCAGAATGACCGCAATCTTGGTGTGGTGGCGGAGGATCTGGAGGAACAGTTGTCATGGTTGCTGCGAGGGCGGTTCGCTTGGCATGCGGGTTTTCAGTGCTTGATGGAGTACCCCTGGCGACTGCGGGCCATCCAGTCACGCCTGGGCCGCATCCAATCGCTGCCACTCAACAAGGATTTGGAGAAAATGGAGCGCTTTCGCATCCATTGGGATGCGTGGTATCGCAAGTGGGCAGCAGAGCCTGATGACCCAAGTTTGTGGAGTCATGGTTGGATGCTTGAAGACTGGCGAGTGGCCTGTTTTGCGCCCGATCTCAAGTGCCCCCGAAAGTCTTCGGAAAAACGTGTGGCAGAGAACTGGAAAACTCTCGCGAAACAGTCTTGACCCATATCGCAATGAACTTCAAATCTCACGCGCAATGAGTTTTGATGTAGAGACAATTGAATGGAGCGACGAGGTTTTGGTGCTTGCCGACCAGCTCGACGAGAAGCTTGCCGACGGTGGGCTTGAGCGCGAGGAGCGCGCAATCCTTGATGTGATCGAAACCGTATCATTGCTTGATCCCGAAGGTGACGGTCTGCATGACTTCTGGCACAGTGGTCTGGATCATCAGCGCATTATCAATTCCTTCGATCTGATTGGATCGAGTGCCATGGTGGATGTGCTGAATGCCAGCAAATGGTGTCAGAGCTGCAGTGAAAGCAGGGACGACTACAGCGAGACCGAGGGTGAATATCTCGCTAGCATCGAGCAAGACCTCCACGAAGCCATGGGTGAGTTGTCTGATCTCCTCGATGACTTCATTGAAGAGGAGTTGGGTTAGCTAAATCCTCAATCTTGCGGTATCTGTCCGGCTGATGGACTGACTCGCCAAGAGTCACGCGTAACTGCGGATCGAGGCCTTGGTTTCTTCATAGATGAGTTCTTCCTTGTGCAGGGCAGGTGCCTTGCCCTCGCCTTTGTATTCCCAACAGGAAACGTAGGAAAACTTATCATCATGGCGCTTGGCCTCACCCGGTTGGGTTTTGCCTTGCTGGACTTCGGGGTCGGCTTCGGTGAATTGGTGTTCGGTGCGGAAGTGGCCGCCACAGCTTTCCTCGCGGTCCAGGGCGTCGTAACACATGACTTCACCGAACTCGAGAAAGTCAGCGACGCGGCCGGCCTTCTCCAACTCGGCATTGACACCATCGCCAGCGCCCGGAATGCGAACATTGTTCCAGAACTCCTCGCGGATTTCGGGTATTCGCTTGATGGCCTCCTTTAAACCTTCTTCGGAGCGGGTCATGCCGCACTTGTCCCAGATGATCTGTCCGAGTTCGCGGTGGAAGGAGTCGACGGTGCGCGTGCCTTGGATGGAGAAGAGTTTGCTAATGCGCGCCTTGGTTTCTTGCTCAGCCTGTTGGAACTCCGGGGCGGAAGTGTTGATGCTTCCCGGTTTCTGGGTGACCAAATAATTGGCGATGGTGGCGGGAATCACGAAGTAGCCATCAGCAAGACCCTGCATGAGTGCTGAAGCACCGAGGCGGTTGGCACCGTGGTCGGAGAAGTTGGCTTCTCCCAGCACGTGGAGGCCGGGAATGTTGGACTGCAGGTTGTAGTCCACCCATAGTCCTCCCATGGTGTAGTGGACGGCGGGATAGATCATCATCGGCCGCTGGTATGGGTTCTCTCCTGAAATTTTCTCATACATCTGGAAGAGGTTGCCGTAGCGCGCACGGATGGTGTCCTCGCCGAGGCGGCTGATAGAGTCGCGGAAATCCAGGTAGACGCCCAGTCCGGTTGGGGCGACACCACGACCTTCGTCGCAGGCCTCCTTGGCAGCTCGTGACGATATGTCGCGGGGGGCGAGGTTGCCGAAGGATGGATACTTACGCTCCAGGTAGTAGTCTCGCTCTGCTTCGGGCACGTCGTTGGGGTTCATCTGCTTCTTGCGAAGCTTCTCGGCGATTTGCGCAGACTTTGGTGTCCAGATACGCCCATCGTTGCGCAGCGACTCGCTCATCAGAGTCAGTTTGGACTGGTACTCACCGCTGACGGGAATGCAGGTGGGGTGAATTTGGGTGTAACATGGGTTGGCGAAGAGTGCGCCACGGCGTGCTGCGCGCCAGGTCGCAGTAACGTTGCAGCCCATGGCGTTGGTGGAGAGGAAGAAGACGTTGCCGTAGCCGCCAGACGCAAGGATCACGGCGTCGGCCGCGTGGGAACTGATTGCGCCGGTCTTGAGGTCACGGACCACGATGCCCTTGGCATGGCCGTCGACGATTACCAAATCGAGCATTTCGGTGCGTGGATACATCTTGACCCCACCCTTGCTGATTTCTTTTTCCAGCGCTTGGTAACAACCAATGAGAAGCTGTTGGCCAGTTTGGCCACGCGCGTAGAAGGTTCGTGAAACCTGAGCACCTCCGAAAGACCTGTTGTCCAATAGTCCACCATATTCACGAGCGAAGGGCACACCCTGCGCGACGCATTGATCGATGATTGAACTCGAAACTTCGGCAAGGCGATGAACGTTGGCTTCCCGAGCACGGAAGTCGCCCCCCTTGATGGTGTCGTAGAAGAGACGACGCACCGAGTCGCCATCGTTCTGGTAGTTTTTGGCAGCATTGATGCCACCTTGGGCGGCAATGGAATGAGCCCGGCGCGGGCTGTCCTGGTAGCAGAAGCACTTCACCTGATAGCCCATTTCGGCGAGTGAGGCGGCGGCGGCACCACCGGCAAGGCCAGATCCGACGACGATAATGTTGAATTTTCTCTTGTTGGCCGGGTTGATCAGCTTGGAGTCCATCTTGTGCTTGGTCCACTTTTGATCAAGCGGGCCGGATGGAATCTTGCTGTCGAGTTGAATGGACATGGCGGTGGGTGCTTGGAGTTGAAAAATAAATGGCTCAGTGCGCCCGGCTGGCGAGTGCTTCAAAAAAGCCCGGAAAGACAAAGATGGCAACGGGGATGGAGATAAAACCGATCCAGATGACGAGGCTGTAGCCGACCGAAATCTGCTTGATCAGTCCGGCATTTTTCTTGGTGCGCCAGCCCAGAGTCTGGAAGATGGAGCCGACCCCGTGGATGAGGTGGCTGCAGAGCAGAGTCATTGCCACTACATAGAAAAGAGTGGCAGGAGCCCACTGGAAACCGTGGATGACCATCAACCAGGCATTGTGGGCCTCTTTGCCGTCGATGATGTAGCTGTAGATTGCCGGATTGTTGTATTCGTTGCCTGCACGGACCGTGAAATGAAGGATGTGGTATACCAGAAAGGCAAGGATGGTGAGCCCGGAGAGAATCATGGTGCGCGATGACCTGCTGGCCTGGATGGTGGCCTGATGCTCGTAACTTTTGCGGGCGAGACGGTTCTTACGGGTCAGCGAGATCGTCGCGGCGACGTGGGCAAAAACGGCCCCCAGCATAAGAATGCGGAAAAACCAGATGCCTGCACCATGAAGCATATGGTGAAGCAGGTAGGCGTATTCATTGAAGGCTTCAGGCCCTTTATAGATAAGGAGGTTGCCTGCGAGGTGGCCTGCGAGGAAAAGGACTAGGAAGGCGCCCGTGACGGCGACGATTAGCTTTTTGCCAATGGAGGAGTGCCAGTAAAGGTCGAGGCAGCGGGTCAGGGCATTCATGACTTGGAATAGAGGGGCGCGAAGCGCGTGAAGGGGCGATGAAGAGGTAGACGTGAGACCCAGTCATTTCAAGCGGAGAGTCCGCATTTGTTTCTTAAATCCAAAGAAAAAGCCGCTTCCCCATGAGGCAAGCGGCTTTGTGATGATTATTTGGGATATGCCTTATGGTGTGGGCACTTCTGAGATGGTCTTGAGGACGCGACTTGCAACGGCATAGGGATCACCTTGCGAGTTCGGTCGACGATCTTCGAGGTAACCCTTGTAGGCGTCGTCCTTGACAAAGCTGTGAGGGACGCGGATGGAGGCACCACGGTCAGCGACACCCCAGGAGAAGGTATCGATAGACTGGGTTTCGTGCAGACCGGTCAAACGCATGTGGTTGTCGGGCCCATAGGCAGCGATGTGCTCTTCCATGTTGACTTCGAACTGCTTCATGAGAGCCAAGAAGTAGTCCTTGCCGCCAGTTTCACGCATGTATTGGGTGGAAAAGTTGCAGTGCATGCCAGATCCGTTCCAGTCACCCTTGATGGGCTTGCAGTGGTATTCGACGGAAACGCCGTATTTTTCGCAGACGCGCTGGAGGATGTAGCGAGCCACCCAGATTTGGTCAGCGGCCTTGGCGGAGCCTTTTCCAAAGATTTGGAATTCCCATTGCCCTTTGGCTACCTCGGCGTTGATGCCTTCATGGTTGATGCCCGCGTCGAGGCAGATGTCGAGGTGTTCCTCAACGATGTCGCGGGCAATGTCGCCGACGGCGTCGTAGCCTGCGCCGCAGTAGTATTCGCCTTGAGGGTCGGGATAACCGCTGGTGGGGAAGCCGAGAGGGCGACCGTCCTTCATGAGGAAATACTCCTGCTCAAAGCCAAACCAAGCGCCCTCGTCGTCGATGATGGTGGCGCGGCTGTTGGAAGGGTGAGGGGTCACCATGTCTGGCATCATGACTTCGCACATGACCAGAACGCCGTTTTCTCGAGTGCTGTCGGGGTAACAGGCAACAGGTTTGAGCATGCAGTCGGAGCTGCCGCCTTCGGCTTGTTGGGTTGAACTGCCGTCGAAGCCCCACATGGGAAGGTCTTCAAGGGATGGCATCGAGTCAAAATCAGCGATTTTGGTTTTGCCGCGGAGGTTCGGAACGGGGGTGTATCCGTCGAGCCAGATGTATTCCAGTTTGTATTTGGCCATGGTGGTCGTGTTGTTTGGTTTTGAGGATGTATGGGTTGATGGGTTGTAACCGGCGGATCACAGAAGATACTGAGAACTTGGGCCCCGAGATTCGCTAAGCAGTTGCTGTGCCAGCTCTGATCCCCCTCAGGGCCTTGGCCCCTCCGTGGAATCGTCCACGTGGATAACAAGGAGGGTGATATCGTCAATTCCAGAGTTCTCCACAGCCCGATTGAGCATGGATTCGGCCGCACCTGAGGGCTCGGGGTAGTCGGC
The DNA here is from genome assembly GCA_030828305.1 of Luteolibacter sp. Taxonomy (GTDB): domain Bacteria; phylum Verrucomicrobiota; class Verrucomicrobiia; order Verrucomicrobiales; family Akkermansiaceae; genus Luteolibacter. The sequence continues at coordinate 20,610 of JAURCU010000031.1, read as the reverse complement.
GAGGGCAAGTTTGATTTGGCGCTCCCATATGCCGTCAATTAGACCATCCGAGCAGATCAGGAAACGATCACCGGGCTCGTATGGGATGGCCGCGAAATGAGGGCTGATGCTTGGGTGGCCTCCTCCGATAGCCTGATAAAGGGCGGCACGGCGTGGATGGTTGCGGTATTCGATTTCGCTGATAGAGCCACGTTTCCAATCGGCCCAAGCGAAGGTATGGTCCCGGGAAAGCTGCTGGATTTCTTCATTTCGGCTGCGGTAGATGCGGGAGTCGCCGGCATTGGCAATATAGAGATTTTCGAGAGTGAACCAAGCGAGAGCCAGTGTGGCTGCCATGCCCTCGTTTTCGCCTGTTCCAGCTCGATTGATGTGCTCGTGGACAGATTGTAGCGCACCCTGAAGGTGATCCAGGCAGTCTGGGAAAAACCCCTGAGCAGCACGTTTGAAGGTTTCGGGTATCACCTCGGACATCCTCTCGAGAATCAATGAGGAGGCGAGATGGCCGGCCTTCGCCCCACCCATGCCGTCTGAGATGGCGAAGACCAGATCATGCTCGGCTAGGCTATGAGAACCATGGTCCTTGAGGATTTCGGCTCCATCGGGTCCCGAGGCAAAAGCGAGGAAGGAGTCGTCGTTACGCTCCTTGCGCGAGCCGCTGCGGCTCCGGGCATGCCAGTGGAGGATGGGTGCTTTGGCCACGAGAGGATGACAAATGTGTTATTCCAAGACGAGGTGGGGAGGCGGAGGGAGGATCTCGGCGAGTTCGAAGTCAATGATGTTGAAGCTGCCCGTCTTGTCGTTGTAGGTGATGTTTCTTGGCTCGGCATCCAGGTGGCGAACGCCGTATTCAGCTTCCAGCTTGATATAGAGTTTATCGGCCTTTGCCTTGCTGATCTGGCTGGCTATTTTCCCGCAGTTTGTGGTCACAAAATAATGCTCCTGGGGGTGCTCCTCGAGCAATCTTGGAACGTAGGGACAGCCGCGGCGCTCCAACTCCTTGAGGACGGCCACCTCGGTCTCGTAGCGCTCCTTGGCATGCGAGCCGCGAAGGCGCTTGTGGACATGGCCCTGGAAGTCGATACGGACTTCCGAGCGAATGCCGTCTTTTAGTGGGCGGATGGACATCAAACCCATGAAACCTGTGGAATGGGGAGCTGTCACGGCTTGATTGGGTCAGCCGGAGCAAAAAAGCGCGGTTGCATGCCGCGTCGAGCTGGGGTAGTCACAAGCCATGTCCGCTATCGCCGAAAGCACATCCGTCCTCGAGAAAACCCGCGAACTCTGTGAGTCCATCGCGCAAGACAGCATCTTCAAGAATCTGCTGATTGATGTGGAGGCTTTCCTCAACGATGACGCTGCCAAGCTTATGTACCAGAGCGTTCATCAGCGTGGTGAGGGACTCCAGCAGAAACAGGCTTCCGGTGTGGAGCTGAGCAAGACCGAGATCAGTGAATTTGAAGCTGCCCGCGAAGAGCTTCTCAACAACGCACTGATCACCAAGTTCCTCAGCGCCAAACAAGAGCTCGAAGGACTACAGCGCATGGTTGGCCAATACGTCGGCATGACCATGGAAATGGGCCGAGTACCCACTGAAGAGGAAATCGCCCACGAAATGGGCGGCGGTTGCTGCGGTGGTGGTGGTGAGGGGTGTTGTGGGTAAGACGCTTCGCGCCTGTCACATTCCTGCCTCGGCCAAGCGCTCGGCCATTTCTTCTTTCTGCAGGGCGGCGGTGAGTTCGTTCAACTCGCCACTCATCACGCCATTGAGGTTGTGGGAGGTGAAATTGATGCGGTGGTCGGTGATGCGCGACTGGGGGAAGTTGTAGGTGCGGATCTTTTCGGAGCGATCACCTGAGCCAATCAATAAACGGCGCTGGCTTGAATAAGCTTCCTGCTGTTCGCGCAGTTTTTGCTCGTAGAGCTTGGAGCGCAGAATCTGCATGCCGAGCTCACGGTTTTTATGCTGAGAGCGACCTTCCTCGCAGCGCACGTATATGCCGGTGGGTTCGTGAAAGATCTGTACGGCGGAGTCGGTGGTGTTGACGTGCTGGCCGCCTGCTCCTCCCGAGCGACAAACTTCGATGCGTAGATCTTCCTGTCTGATTTCGACGTCCACCTCCTCGGCTTCGGGTAGAACGGCCACGGTGACGGTGGAAGTGTGGACACGGCCCTGCGTCTCGGTGGCAGGCACGCGTTGTACGCGGTGGACACCGGATTCGTATTTCAGGTAGCGGAACACTTCTTCGCCAGAAAAGCGGCAAGTGATTTCCTTGAAGCCCCCGACTTCGCTCGGGCTGGTATCTAGAGTCTCGCATTTCCAGCCGCGGGTGGTGGCGTGGCGTTCGTAGGCACGCATGAGTTCGGCGGCAAAAAGCGAGGCTTCATCACCGCCCGCGCCGGCCCGAATTTCTACAATGGCGTCGCGGTCTTCGTTGGGATCGGCGGGTAGCATGGCGTATTGGAGGTCCTCGGCCAACTTCTCGAGCCGGTCTTCAAGAGCGGGTATTTCGTCTCTTGCCATCTGGGCCATCTCGGCATCCTCGCTTTTGGCCAGATCGCGGTTCTCCTTGATCTGTTTTTCGGTTTCGATTTTTTGATCCCATATGCCGATGGCTTGCTTGAGTTGACGATGCTCCTTGAGGATCGCAGTGGCCCGCTTGGGATCGGAAAAAAGATCGGGATCACCCACCGCTTCCTCCAGTTCGGAGTAGCGCTCGCGGCGTTTGGTGATCAGGGAGGAATAATCCACAGCCCAAAGAAAGCTGAAAAAACGGTCCGGTGCAAATGGCGAATTAGCATGCTCATGGCTTGCTAGATTGCCTGTAATGCTGTTTGCTGGGGCGGTGTTTGCGACTTACCTCCACGATCTCAACCCCGTAATCTGGAAGATCACCGAGGCCATCCAGCTCAGATGGTATGGACTGGCTTATTTGGCAGGATTTGTGGCCGCCTTTTTCATGCTTCAATACATGGGCCGCAGGAAGTTGTGGGTGCTGGAGCCCGGCAAGGCAGGGGACTTCATCGCAGCGATGGCCATCTTCGGCGTCTTTATTGGCGGGCGTCTTGGCTATTTGTTTCTCTATCACCTGCCAGCGGCTGGTTGGAATACGCTTTTGCAGGACCCACTGATCGCCTTTCGTGTTTGGGAGGGCGGTATGGCCAGTCACGGAGGTATTCTGGGCATTGTCATCTTCACCTGGTTTTATTCCCGAAAGCACAAGCTCTCGTGGACGGGCCTTGGTGATGGGGTGGTGGTGGTGGCACCCATCGGTTTGTTTTTCGGACGCATCGCCAACTTTATCAATGGAGAGCTTTATGGCAGGGTGACCGACGGGGTGGCATGGGCAGTTAAGTTTCCTCTGTCTCTTGTTCATGAGCCCATGGAGGTGCAATACCGGGTGAAAATGGCATGTGCCCGTGTTGACTCGCATCTCGCCGAGTATGGTGAGCGAATGAGCGTGGAGCAGGTGGCTGGTGCGGCGCGCAGCAATCCCGATGTTCAGGAGATTCTCAAGAGCAACTTGGCCGAGCGACATCCATCCCAGATCTACGAAGCTCTGCTCGAGGGGGCACTGCTCTTTGCCATCCTGCTGTATATTCGCCTGCGTTTTCCCCGGGCTCCGCATGGCACCCTGACCGCTCTGTTTTTTGCCCTTTACGCTGTCTTTCGTATATTCGGCGAGCAATACCGCGAGCCCGACTCCGCCATGATCTGGGTTTTCTCAAAGGGGCAGTTCTACTCAGTCTTCATGTTGATATTTGCAGCCATATTCGCCATTATTGCATGGAAAAACCGCAGTCCAAAAGGCTCTGAATTTTAGCAAAAAGGGTCAAAAAACCAACAAAAGTGCCAAAAATCGTCATAAATTCTGATATTTCGAATAAATACCTCTGGAATTTGTCTCAATTAGGAACATCTTGCCATCAACCCAACACGTTCATTCAACACAAAACTGACCACCACTGATATGAAACTAATCATCACCCTGTTAAGCGCATCCCTGCTTGCGATCCCCACAGCGACTGCCGGCTGCAAAGACGGCGACTGCAAGAAGAAGTGCGAAAAGAAAGAAGAGACCATCATGATTGCCGGCAAGGACTGCGGCAAGAAGAAGGACTGCGACAAGGACAAGGACGAGGCCACTCTGCTCGCTGGCAACAAAGACGGCTGCAAGTGCAAGAAAGACTGCAAAGACGCAGAGAAAAAAGAATCCACAAGCCTGATCGCCAAGGACTGCAAGAAGAAGGACTGCGACAAGGACAAGGACGAGGCTACCCTGATTGCCAAGGACTGCGGCAAAGGCTGCGGTGGCAAGAAAGACAAAGACGAGGAAACTTTGCTTCTCGCCGCGTAAGCTTCCAGAATATCATCATTTAACCAAGCCGCCGGGAAACCGGCGGCTTTTTTTTGGCTTTGAATCTTGATGATGGGTCGGAAGGATGTGGCGATGATTGATGTGGTTTGTGCGCTGATCGAGAATGAGTTCGGTCAGTTATTTGCCTGCAAGCGTCCCAAGGGTGCTCATCTTGCGGGTCTCTGGGAATTTCCGGGCGGCAAGATGGAAGAGGGGGAATCAGCATCCGATGCCCTGAAGCGCGAGATCGTCGAGGAACTCGGGATTACAATCCATGTTGGAGATGCTTTGCAGTTCGTTGAATGGGACTATGGTAACGTCACCATTCGATTGCATCCCTATCGATGTCGCATTTTGGCGGGTAGTCCCCAAGCCAAGGTTCACGAGGATTTGCGCTGGTGTGGACCCGATGAGGTAGACGGTCTCGAGGGGGCGCCTGCCGATCGCCCTATCCTACGTGAGTGGCTGGAAATCTGATCCGGCCCAGATGAGTTTGGGCATATCGGCTTGTTACGAAAGACTCAGGGTGTGTTCGATCAGAGGTAGATGCGGTCATTGCCGGTCATGCCGTGTGATTGAGGGTTGGAAATCATGATCAGTTTGCCCGTGGCTATTGGTGGAACATATTCGTTTGCTTGCAAATCATGCATCTAACTAACATGGATGACCCAAGCTGCTCATTGCCATATTCTTTTCCATGTGCATGATGATGGCATGTGTTTCCACTTGCGTCTGATTCTGTTGTCTTTGTTGCTGGCAGGTGCCATCCATTCCCAGACGATTGAACCGAAGCCATCGGAAAAGGCCATCAGTGAAGAGCGTATCAGCTCCCTGCGAGAGGTGATGGAGCCGCTGGAAGAATCCAACAGAGTGATCGAGCGTCTATTTGCACAGCTTGAAAAAGCCGATGGTGAAGATGCCAAAAAGCTCTTGCTGGGTCAGATTGAGTTGGAGCGCGAGCGCTTACACAAATTACAGGAGAATTTCCGCGATATCATTGGTGGTGCCGAAGCGGCTGAATACGAGGGCGAATCTTCTCATGACCTCACCATCGAACAACTTGCTATTGATCTTGTGGAACCGATCTCACGAGCAGTTCAGGACATGAGCGCTAGCCCGCGCGAGCTGGACGCCTTGCGTGAGCGACTCAAGCTCTGGCAGCAAAAACAAGAGAAGTGCACAACGATTCTGGAGCGCATCCAACGTCTGAGGACAGTCACTGAAGATGCAGGTCTGGGCATTGAGTTTGATCTTACCCAGCGGCTTTGGGAAGGACGCAAGGCGGAGTGCCAGGGCCAGATTGGCGTTTTAAAGGACCAGATCCGGGAGCGTGAGAGCAAGCGTCGACCCTTCCTGGAGACACTGTCGGATGCACTTGGACGATTTTTCCGGACCAAAGGTCTCAACCTTGTCTTGGCCATGCTGAGTGGTGTTGTGATGTTCTATGTCTCCAGACGTCTGTATGGCATGGTCCGCAAATACAGTCCGATGCATCGTCAAAAGGCATCATTTGCCAGTCGTCTGGTTGACGTGGTGGCAGGCATGTTGGCAGTTCTGGCTGCCTTGCTGTGCTCGATGCTGGTGTTCTATGTGCGTGGTGATTGGCTGCTGCTGACTCTGGTGGTCCTGTTTCTCATTGGAGCGGTATGGGCCGGTAAGGCTTCCTTGCCCCAACATGTAGAGGAAGTTCGAACATTGCTCAATCTCGGCTCCATACGGGAGGGCGAACGCGTCGTCTATGATGGTTTGCCCTTCCGTGTTAAATCGCTGGGTTTTCTGACCACATTGCACAACCCCCGCTTGGAGGGAGGTGAATACCGGATCCCGGTAAAAAAAGTGATGCACATGATTTCTCGCATGCCGGATGACAAGGAGCCTTGGTTTCCTACCGAACTCAATGACTGGGTGCATATGGCGGATGAAAGCTACGGCAAGATCATTACTCAGACTCCCGAACAGGTGGTGCTGCTAAAATTAGGGGGGAGCATGAAGACCTATCCAACTGCAGAATTCCTGCAGGGAAAGCCTGAGAATCTCTCACATGGATACCGGGTGGATCTGACTTTTGGTATCGATTATCAACACCAGAAGATATCGACCACAGAGGTCGCTGATATTCTCGAGCAGGCGATTTATCAGGCACTCATTGGAAAATTCGACAAGCAGGACATTCGATCGGTCAAAGTCGAGTTCAAGGAGGCGGGTTCTTCATCGCTCGATTATCTGGTGAATGTGGATGTCAGCGGCAATCTCGACTCTCGCTACCATGTTCTTTCCCGCATGGTTGCAGGGGTCTGTGTGGATGTCTGCAACGAGCGCGCATGGGTCATTCCCTTTACTCAAATCACGGTCCATCAAGCCTGATTCACTTCTCAGCAAGCACTCTGGGTTCGCTGGTGTTGCCGTAGCGATCGATGGTGGTCAAGGCGATGGCTTGAGCCCGTGGTATCGTGATGCCCTTGCTGCCAACACCATTGATACGCAGCAGATACCAAGTGCCCTTGTATTTAGCCTGGACTGCAACTCGCAAGTCCGTGGTGGCAGTGCGCCATTCGATACGGGTTTGCTTGCCGTCTTGCTTGACCCGGACCTCGGGGGATGGCGGTTTGTCATGGCTGAGCCACTGCATGGGCGGTACCAATGCTGGCTGGGTGTAAATTTTCTCGAGGTGGGAGCGGATACCGCCCTGATCCTTGATCAGGCTGCTTGCGCTCCAGTGGATATGACCGTGCCAATTGCGACCAATCTTGCGGGTAAGTTCGATTTGGCGCGTTATTTCGCCGACCTTGCGCCCATCCTCTGGGCCGTTGATGCGTTGGGTGGCGATGCCGGGCCATACCGGGCGCTTGCCTTGGTCTCTCCACCACTCGAGCAGTTTGGGAAAACTCTGCTCGGGTGGGTCGATACGCCAGTAGAGTTGGGGCGAGAGGTAGTCGACCCATGACTTTTTCAGCCACTTGCGCGAATCTCCGGCCAAATCCTCATAACTGTCCAGGCCGGCCTGGATGCCATCGGGAACTCCCGGGCGCCAGATCCCAAAGGGGCTGATGCCCACGCGCACCCATGGCTTTTCTTTTTTTACGGTGCTGTAGAGTTGTTGTACAAAGCTATCGATGCATGCACGACGCTGGGTTGGTGATCTGCCATCTGCAAAGGGCCTCAAGCCTTTCTTGGGATAAGGGTAAAAATAGTCGTCGAGGTGAACGCCATCGATGTCATAGCGGCGCACAACATCGGCGATGACCTTAAGGGCATGAGCGCGAGAGGTGGGATGGCCTGGGTCGCACCACGTTTGGGAACCGTAGCGTTTGGTAATGCCAGGGTTGCGCCGGGTGATGTGATCCGAGCTTGCAGGGATGTCATTGTTGCATAGGGCGCGGAAAGGATTGAACCATGCGTGCACCTCGAGGCCGCGGGCATTTGCTTCACGGATACAGAACGCGAGGGGATCGTAGCCGGGGGATTTGCCCATGCGGCCGGTAAGAAAGTGGCTCCAAGGCTCGTGCTTGGAGTCGTATAAGGCGTCGCTCATTGGGCGGACCTGGAAAATGACGGCGTTCATGCGGAGTTTGGCAACGCTGTCGAGTATGCGGCGCATTTCGGCCTGTTGTTGGGCTGCGGACATGCCCTGCTTGCTGGGCCAATCGATGTTGTAAGCGGTGGCGATCCAAGCGGCGCGAAACTCGCGTGCGAGTGGCCCCGGTTTCTCATCGCTAGCAACCATGGGCTGACCGTGCGCAACGCTACAGAGGAGGGCAATGAACAGGAGAGATGGGAAGCGCAACATGGCCTTGGAGTTTAGCGGGGTGATTTTGGGTGGCGCAATAGTCAAGAAGTCTTGAATAATGGCCAGATCTTCCAATTCTGGAGAAGTGATTTACCATACATGCATGATTCGTCGCCTCTTTTTATTGATCACTACCCTCGGCGTTTTACTGTCCCCGGTCTCGGGCCATCAAGTCGATACGGTTGAGTTTGAATTTCAGCAACTCGATGGAACCTGGCGCCTTCACGGCCAGATGGATATTGCCTACATGTTGCCAGAGGTGCGCTGGGTGGAGGGAGCGGGCCCGATGGATCGCATGGAGGTGATGAAGGCACCCCCCAGGGAGTTGGAGCGCATTCGTAGTGAAACCGAAAATACCCTGCGCAAGTATTTGTCCCTGAGCCATGGCGGCAAGCCTCTGCGTTGGCGCATCGAGTTTCCCGATTTCAAGAAGCAGCCATTTGCTTTGCCTCCCGACTTCGGTGGCTACGCTCTCCTTACAGTCAACCTTGTCGTTGACGAGCAGCGTGCCCTCGGTGAGTTCAAGGTTCACTGGAGTAACCAGGAGAAAGCAACACTTATCGTGCTTGATGAACTTAGTAATGACGGTGTTCCCATAGCTATCGAGCCAGGGGGTAGTCTGAGTCTCTTGAAGGTCACCCGAGGCAATGGTGCTCAGATTCATTCCAAGGGTGGTGAATTATCCACGGAATCGAAAGCTGCCTCTGCTGAGCACGTTGACAACAGCGTGGCATCTAGTTGGCTCAAGAGCGGTTTTTTGCATGTGGTGCCCAAAGGGCTTGATCACATGCTCTTCATTCTGGGTCTGTTTCTCGCAGTCCTGACCCTCAAGCCCATGCTATGGCAGTCCCTGCTCTTCACTGTGGCGCATTCAATTACCTTGGGGGCCTGCGCACTGGGCTGGCTGGCGCAATGGACTTGGGTGGAGATTTTTATCGCTTTTACGATCGCCTTCATCGGCATTGAAAACCTTTTCAAGGTCAAGGTTGGTAAACGCCGCTACATCACGGTGTTTGCCTTCGGCCTGGTTCACGGTCTGGGCTTTGCAAGCGTGTTCGTTGAACAGATCAGTGGTGTGTCCGATGACAAGCTCTTGCAGCCGCTCTTGTGGTTCAACATTGGTGTTGAAGTGGCTCAGGTATCGGTGATCATCGTTGCAGCCCTGTTGTTTTCGCTGATCAAGAAGAAGAAAACCCGAGAAAGAGGACAAATGGCCGGTTCCGCCCTGATTGCCGCCGCTGGTCTGATCTGGATGGCTCAACGCATCTTTGGAATCGATCTGACTTGGGGTTTGCTCTGATCCTTACCCGCCACGCCTTTGCATCAGTAGGGTGGACAATTCCCTGACCACCTTCGGCCTTTGCTGCGCCAGATTGAGAGTTTCACCCTCTTTGGTCTGGTGGTCGTAGAGTTCGACTTGGGCTTCGCCTTGGTTGCCCATGGAGTGGACAATGAGCCGGTAGCGCTCCGTTCGAATGGTAGCCGCTTTTCCATGGTAGGAGATGGCCACGTCACCCTTTGCATCTGGGTCCTCAAGTAAGGTTATGATGCTTTTGCCCTTGCGCTCGGGCGGCGTGTCGATGGCTGCCAGATCGCAAAGGGTTGGGAAGATGTCGCAGCTTTCCACGATGCCGTGAGCTGGTTCACCGGTTCTGGCCATGTCGTGGGTGGAGATGATGAGAGGAGAGCGTAGCGACTCCTCGAAAAGGGCATGCTTGCCCCAGATGGCGTGTTCGCCGAGGTGCCAGCCGTGGTCGCCCCAGAGAACAACAATGGTGTTCTGACGCTGTTTGAGCTCTTCGAGCCGGGTAAGGATGCGGCCGACCTGGGCATCGGCATAAGTGACACAGGCGGCATAGTGACGACGGACTTCATCCTGATGAGCGATGTCGGTGTAGATGTCCTTTCCGAAGTTGTTGTATTTTCGGAACTCTCCAGAACCGTGCCAGGTACTCAGGCCGGCGGGCTTATCGGGGTGCGGGATGGGTGGCAGTTTGAGGTTCTTGTAGGGCTCAAGATATTTGGCAGGACAGCCGAAGGGCAGGTGGGGACGAATGATGCCGATAGCCAGTAGGAATGGTTTTTTGTTCTTGGTGAGAATGTCGAGCTGATTGAGGGCTTCGTTCGTAATGAGGCCGTCCGGGTAGATGTCATCCTCGCCTTGCTCAGTCTGATAGACCGACATATCTTTTGCATTCTTGCGGATTTCGCCATGTGCCAGACCATGCATGATGCCACGCGGGTGTTGCCACATACCGCTTGGCATGAGGTGACGATCCCAAGCGTCTGGCATTTCGGCAATGGAGTCGTCGTTCCAGTCATTGCCGCCACGTCCTCCGGGATGATGGGAGACCTTGCCAACTGATACGGTGACGTAACCACGCTCGCGGAAATGGCGCGGCATCGAGATGATGGCTCCCTTATTTTTTTTTGCCGCTGCGAACAGGGCATGGTTGCTGCTGGCGCCGTAGGTGCCGGTCAACAATGTGTAGCGCGATGCGCCACAGGTCGGGGCTTGCACGTAGTGCCTGCTGAAGAGCCTTCCACTTTTGGCCAAGGAATCAATGTGGGGTGATTGGATGTAATCGGCGCCGTAGCAATTCAACTCGGGACGCAGATCGTCGATACAGATGAGTAGGATGTTGGGCTTTTGGGAATATGCCGCAGTAACCAGCAAAAGGGATAACAGAAAACGCATCCCAGCCATACAGCGGGGATGCGTTTCAGATTTCAAGGGGATTGGTTGAGTAAGGGTTTTGGTCTGTGAGGTTGGAGAGATTTGGGATTTGGCGCGCGGCCCCCATGGGCCAACGCGCCAAACCCCGGTTCCCTCTCCTATCCGGAGATTGTTTGCGGCTTGGTGAGATTAGGTGTCGAGATTGAGAGTTTCTGTTTTGGCATGGGCTTTGGCGCCCTCGGCAACCGTGAGGCGCATGCCAACCGGTTTGGAGACGCCGAATTCCTCCATGGTTACGCCATACATCACATCGGCACGGGCCATGGTGCGTTTGGAGTGGGTGACGATAATGAACTGTGAATTGTCGATGAAGCGGTCCAGCACGCGCACGAAGCGACCAATGTTGGCCTCGTCAAGTGGGGCGTCGAGTTCGTCAAGTACCGCGAAGGGGCTCGGTTTGATCATGTATATGGAGAACAGCAGAGCGACCGCGGTCATCGAACGCTCACCACCGGAGAGCAGGGAAATGGACTGCAGCTTCTTGCCTGGGGGTTTGGCAATGACCTCGATACCGGACTCCAGTGGATCGTCCTCGTCGATAAGGGTAAGGTCAGCCTGGCCCTTCTCGCCAAAGAGTTCCTTGAACATGGTTTTGAAGTTGGCACGCACTTGGGTGAAGGTCTCGGAGAAGAGACGCATGGTTTCGGTGTTGATGCGTTCGATGACTTCCAGCAACTCGGCCTTGGAATTGGTGAGATCGTCGTGTTGGTTGCGCAGGAATTGATGGCGTTCCTCAAGTTCGTCATATTCCTCAATGGCGTCCATGTTGACCGGGCCCATGCTGTCGATGCGCCGCTTGAGGTCAGTGACAATACCTTCGATGAAGTCCCAGTCGGGTTCGCCCTCGATTTCGCCGGGTAGGCTGGCGTCGGTTGGCTGCTCGGCCTCATCGTCCATGGTTTCATCGACGACCATGGTCGGGGTGTCGTCTTGCTGGTCATCGGAGTCGGTGTCCCCGGTGTCAGCTTCCATCACGACCTGCCTGCCGCGGCGTGTTTGTGCCCTCTTCTGGGAGTCGATGGCGCTTAGCAAGGCATGGGCATCCGGTTCGAAGCTGGCAAGATCGGTCTGGTGACGCTCCTGGATGCTTTCGCAGAGGTTTTCGATGCGCAGCTCGAGCTTGGTGGCAGCCACCTCCTCCTTGCCCTTCTGTTCGATCAGCTTGGTGTGCTCGCGTCGAACCTTGGCAAGTTCGGCCTCGGCCGCCTCGATCTTCTCGAGGATTTCATGGCGTCCCTTCGAGCGTTCCTCAATGTCCTTGTCGAGTTCCTTGAGGGCCGTCTGATGCTCTTCAATCTCAGTCTTGAGATTGCCGTTCTCCTCGGTGGCCGAGAGGATCCGCTCGGTGAAGGTGGAGATCTCGCTCTCGCGGCGCATGGAAAGTTCACGCAACTCCGAAAGGCGGGCCTCCATCGGCTTTTGCTGCTCTTCGGCGGATTGTTTGGCGCGTTTGTCGACAGCGAGGTCGGTGCGCAGCTCCTGGAGGGTTTCCTGTTGATTCTGCTCGCGTCGCGATGCGGATTCGGCTTCGGCCTGCAGGCGGCTGATGCCGGCCTCGAGGGTTTCGATCTGCTTGCGAGCTTCTTCGAGCTCCAGCTCCATGCGCTGGCGACCTTCGGCAGCACTCTTTTCGCGCTTGTCGAGTTCCCCGCGCTCCCAGCGCACATTCTCGAGTTTGGTGTCGAGGTTTTCGACTTCACGCGTGGCAAGGCTGAGTTCTCCCTGAAGGGTGGAAAGCCTGACGTTCTGGCGCTGAAGTTTCTCGCGTGAGGCTTCGACTTCACCACGCAGTTGCTCGAGAGAGTTTTCAAGTGAGGAAACCCGTTCGGTGGCAGCCTTGTCCTCGGCTTCGAGTTTGGAGACTTCGGCTTCCAGTTCGCGTGCTTCGTTCTGAAGCTCGAGAACCGATGTGGAGCCTTCCTTTGAGGAGCCGCCACGCAACATGCCTTCGGCGCCCAGCAGCGTGCCGTCGTGGCAGGCGAAGGTGACACCGGGCAAGTTGCCACGAAGTTGGAGCGCGGTTTTCAGGTCGGGAACAATGAGCACCTTTTCAAGGAGATGATTGATGACGCCCGACACGCACTTGTCGGACTTGATGCGGTCAAGCGCCCAAGCGGTGGCACCTTCGGGCAAGGCCTCGATCTGGGTGTCACGGGAGTGGGCAACAAAGTCCTCGGGAATGACTGCGGCGATTCCGAGTTGTTTGTCGGTCAGGCGTTGGATGACGGACTCCGCCATGCCCTGGTCCTGGACGAGCACGGCCTGAAGGTGATTGCCAAGTGCAGCCTCAATGGCGCGGGCACAGTCATTATTGGTTTCAATCAGGGAGGCGAGGGTTCCCTTGATGCCGGACTTGAATTCGTCCGGGCTATCGAGGCCTTGTAGCACGCTGCGCGTTCCCTTTTCAAAGCCCTCACCGCTGTCGATGAGTTGGGTCACCGCTTGCAGGCGGGCTGCACGGCGGGTGAAGAGTTGGTGAGCCTGGTTGGCATTGTCACGTGCGGCATCGAGGTCACCACGTGTTTTCTGGAAGCGGCGCTCGACCTCCTTGAAGGTGTCCTCAAGGGTGGTCAGTTCCAAGCCGGCCTCCTCGACTTGTTCGGCAATGCGGCTGTGTTCGGACTCGATTTCCTGATGCTCGAGAGCAAGGCGCTGCTCATCTTCACTGAGTTGCTTGGAGCGTTCACGGCTGCCGTCTAGTTGGGAGATGGCACTTTCGATCTTGGCTTGAAGCGCGGCGATGTTGTTTTGGGTGCGGCTGGCTTCGGCACGGCTTTCGCGCAGTTCTGCCTCGAGCTTCTGGCGCTCTTCGCGGGTGCTCATGGCGGAAGCCTCGGCAGCAGTGAGTTTCTGCTCCTTGTCGAGGATCAAACGGTTGAGTTGATCAAGGCTTTCAGAGGCAACATTGAAATCGAATTGCTGTTGCTCGAGCTTTTGTTTGGTCGCCTCGATGTCCTCGCGGTTCTGCTTGATGCGACCTTCGAGTTCCTGGCGACGCTCTTCGTTGAATGCGATGCGACCTTCAGCGCTGTTGAGGGCAGTTTTATGTTCGTTGGCCTTGTGACGTAGTTCAGCGAGCGCACCTTCGAAAGTGCGAGCCGTCGCTCGGGCTTTCTCGACATTTGCTTCCTTGTTGGGGAGAGTTTTTTCCAGTTCGGCATCCCTTACTTCAAGGCCGTGGATGGAGATAGTGAGTTCATCGCGCTGGGCCGTAAGATCAACGAATTTACGGTGGGCAAGATGGGTGTCGAGAATGCGGACATCGGCAGCGAGGGTTTGGTAGCGCCGCGCCTTGGCAACTTGGCGCTTGAGTGAATGCATGCGGCGCTCCTGTTCGGCCAATACGTCTGATACACGCAGAAGATTGGCTTCGGTGTATTCGAGTTTGCGGAGTGCCTCGCGCTTCTCGCGTTTGAACTTCGTAATACCCGCGGCCTCCTCGAACACCGCACGGCGTTCCTCGGGCTTGGAAGAGAGGATCTGGTCAATCTGACCCTGCGCCATGATGGAGTAGGCGGTGCGACCGATGCCGGTATCCATCAGCATGTCGTTGATGTCCTTGAGGCGGCACAGCGTACCATTGATTCGGTATTCGGATTTGCCATCGCGAAATACACGCCGAGTAATGGCCACCTCGTTATAGTCAACCTTGAGAGCTTTCTCGCAGTCGGCCATGGTCAGTGTCACCTCGGCCATACCGAGCGGCTTGCGTTTCTCCGTGCCGTTGAAAATAACGTCAGCCATTTCGCCGCCGCGCAGTGCTTTGGCAGAGGTTTCGCCGAGGACCCAGCGGATCGCGTCGACGACGTTGGATTTGCCGCAGCCGTTGGGACCGACAATGCCGGTGACGCCTTGGGCGAATTCGAGTTTCGTTTTGTCCGCGAAGGACTTGAAACCGTGGATTTCGAGAGTCTTGAGATACATTCGGATAGGGTGTGGTTGAGCCAGAGAGGGATATGGCGGTGAAACTCTAGAATCCTCTCTCGCCCATATCAACGATTCTACCTCTGAATTACCAGATGTGGCACTATTTCTGGGATTTTCATACCCTATCTGGTGGGTCGCGGTATTTTGGATATCTGAATCAATTTGCAATTTAGGAGTCTCGACAGGTTGGATTGTCGGCGAGTTAAAGGCCTTGTTTCCGGCGTGAAACTCACCGAAGCAAAGACATGTGCTCGGCCATTTGGGGTTGAATGCCATAAACCCAAAAGACACGATGACTACGGATGTCTTACGAAGCGCACCGAGCATTGGAGCTCATTGAATCCGCCCACGAGCGCGGCCGCATGGCCCACGCCTATCTCATTAGTGGGGCCAATGGCTCCGGCAAGGAACAGCTGGCCGCGCGTCTCATTGAGTTGGTCAATGGCGGTGGGAAAACCGCTGGCACAGACCTCTTCGGTGAAGAGCCAGTCGAGGTGGAAGCGACGCCCTTGGATGCGCTGGAGAGTGGTTGGGTGCGGATACTGCGTCCGCAGATGAAGTCTCGACGCATCGGGGTTGAAGAAATCCGCAATCTCGAACACTCTCTGCATCTTGCCGCTCCAGGTGGCGCCTACAAGGTAGGGGTAATCGTCGAAGCTGATCGCATGAACGATCAGGCGGCCAATGCATTCCTCAAAACACTCGAGGAGCCTCCGAAAAAGACCTTGCTTCTCCTGCTTACGGCCAATCCACAGCGCTTGCTAAGCACCATACTCTCGCGTTGTGTGCTTGTCTCCCTGATGGGTGGGCGCCCACTCCTGGAGCAGGGAGGCAGGGAACTCGTGACTGCTCTCAACCAGACTGCCAAGCGCGGTTTCGGCACGCCGGACTCAGCCATGCAGCTGAAAGCGGTTTTTGCGACCTTCCTATCGCGTATCAAGCAGGATGTTGAGGCGGCTTCCAAACTCGCGCAGAAAGAGGAGATGAAGACATACAAGGATGGAACAGACGGCGCTTGGCTCAAGCAACGTGAGGTGTTTTACAAGGCAGCAGCGGAATCAGAATATCTCGAGAGTCGCAACCGCATGCTCGATGTGTTGATGGCTTGGATGGCTGATTTACTGCGCATCAAGCTTGGTGCCTCAGGGCTGGATTTCCCCGATAGTGCCGAACTTCTCCGTGTGGTTGCAGAGCAGGAGTGTGAAGCGGCATTGCTACGTCGTATGGAGGCTCTCGATGAGATGCGCCGCACGCTTGAGACCAATGCCTTCGAGCCGCTAGCCATCGAGGTGGGCTTCCTGAAAGCCTTTGGTTAAATTTGTGGCGTAAACCTATCCAATGAAATTGCATTTTTTGTTTCTTGGTATCCTGACGGGGCTCTCTGTAGCTGCCGAAAGACCCAATATTGTGATGGTATTGATAGATGACATGGGCCTCATGGATACTTCAGTGCCGTTTTTGGCCGGTGAAGATGGTTCCCCACGCAAGCACCTGCTCAACGATCTTTACCACACCCCCAACATGGAGCGTTTGGCGGCCAATGGTTTCCGCGCCAGTCGCTTCTATGCCAATAGCGTGTGCTCGCCAACCCGTGCTTCCATCATGAATGGCCAATCATCGGCCCGCCACCGAACCACCCAGTGGATCCGTCCCACCGGCATCAACGGTGGCCAACACGACCCCGCTGATTGGAACTGGAAGGGTCTCGGTAAGAAAGATGTCACCATGCCACGCCTGTTGAAGGCGGCCGGTTATCACACCATCCACTGCGGCAAGGGCCACTTCGGCCCCTTCAAGTCCGAGGGTGAGGATCCCCGCGGTGTGGGCTTTGACGTGAACATTGCCGGTGGCGCCATCGGTCGCCCCTCCAGCTTCTACGGCAAGGATGGCTACGGGCATGTGAAGGGTACCAGCAAGACTCACGCCGTTCCCGGTCTTGAGGAATATCGCGGCACTGACACCTACCTCACCGAGGCCTGCACCATCGAGGTGAACAAGGAGATCGTGAAGGCGGTTGAAGCCAAGATGCCCTTCTTCGCTTATGTCTCCCACTACGCGGTGCACTCGCCCTTCCATGGCGACCCGCGTTTCGAGAAGCGCTACGCCGACAAGGAAGTTTCAGCCAAAGGCAAGGCCTTTGCCACGATGATCGAGGGTATCGACAAATCACTCGGTGACATCCTCGACCAACTGGAAAAACTGAAGGTTGCGGAGAATACCCTCGTGATCTTTCTCGGCGACAACGGTACCGACGCGCCACTCGGCAAGACTCACGACCATTCCTGCTCGGCTCCGCTCAAAGGCAAGAAGGGAACCCATTACGAAGGTGGCATGCGCGTGCCCTTCATCGCGGCCTGGGCCAAGCCATCAGATGCGGCCATCCAGAAATCCTATCCCATCGCCCAAGGTGTGATCGATGCCAAGAGTATCGGTACCATTCACGATCTGCTGCCGACCATTCTCGAGGTGAGCGGTGCTGGGGCTCCGAAGGAACATGTGCTCGATGGCGCCAGTCTCTGGTCATGGATGTCAGGCAAGGCGGTTAAGCAGCCCCAGCAATTTCTGATGCACTTCCCGCATTCGCATCGCAGCAGCTACTATACGGTCTACATCGAGAACGATTGGAAGCTCATCCTTCATCACCACAAGGAGGGCGCGGAACGTCATGAGCTCTTTGATCTCAGCAAGGACCCCTACGAGAAGGCCAATCTTGCGGCTGGTAATCCGGCCGAGCTCAAGCGCATGCGCAAGGCCATGCTTGCCGAGTTGAAGAAGGCCGATGCTCAGCCCTCGAAGCCCTTCAAGAGCTTGGAGGAAATGATGGGGGAGTGAGTCAACTCACAGCCCACATCTGAGTCAGGAACCGCAAGGTGGCACGATGCCTTTCACTCAATCTGGGTCAGGAACCGCTTATGCGGTTTCCTGCACATCAGATCTCCACATTCAGGCGTCTTGTGTTCGTGAGGCCAGTCAGACTCTGAAGTTCACTTACAACTCCGAATATTTCTTGTTGTTTCCTTTGGATTTTTCGACCGGGTAGCGCTCTTCGTTACGCTGCACTTTATTGAGGATCTCCTCACCCAGTTTGTAGCCGAGGTTGTCGGCAAATTCGAATAGCAAGATAGCCACATCGGCAATCTCGGAGGCAATCTCCTCGCGCTTTTCCTTCAGGCGCATTTCGATCTGCTCGGGTTGCTGCCAGACAAAGTGCTGCATCAACTCGCCCGCTTCGGCATTGATGGCAACCGCCAGATCCTTGGGGTTATGGAACTGACGCCAGTCACGGGCATCGACGAAATTGCGGATGCGCTCAGTCAGTGCGGAAATGGAGTCGTTCATGCCGCTGGTATGCACCCGATTGGCTTGCATGGCAAATCCCATCCTTTGTGGCTTGTTTCATGCCATCACACAGGGCATCGTCCATGCACAGCATGAAGGAGCATATCGAAGAACTCGAGCGCTGGGGCGCGGATGTGATCTTTGGTCGCGCCAAGGGGATTCGGGCTACCTTGATGCGTTTTTTCATGCTTGCCTTGTCCGGTGCTTTCAGGGTTTTGGTCCAATTTCGATTGTGGCGCTACCGTGAGGGCTGGAAGCCCCAGGCCCATCTTGGCATGCGCACGGTAGCTGTTGGCAACATCACCGTGGGCGGTACTGGTAAGACTCCGGTGGTCGAGTTGCTGGCCCGCTCGCTACGCAACAATGGACGTAAGGTTGCTATTCTTTCTCGTGGATACAAAAGCAAGCGTCTGGACCAGCCGCAGAGGTGGACGGACAGTACGGGCAAAGTGATTCCGGGAGCGCAGATGCCCAAGGTCGTCTCAACAGGACGCAGCCTCCTGCTTGATTCCAAATTTGCAGGAGACGAGCCCTTCATGCTCGCCAAGAACCTGGATGGGGTGTCAGTGGTGGTGGATCGTGATCGTGTCAAATGCGGCAAGTTTGCCATCCAGAACTTGGATGCCGATATCCTCGTTCTCGATGATGGAATGCAATACCTGGATCTAGCCCACAGCTTGGATGTGGTGCTGATCGATGCGGGATCCCCATTTGGCACCGAGGCGCTGCTTCCGCGGGGCACACTGCGTGAACCGCCGAAGAACCTTCGCCGGGCCGGCTACATTCTCATTACCAAGAGCAGTGGATCCAATGAGAAACTCATTGGACGCATCCGGCGTTACAACAAGACGGCTGAAATCATTGAATGCCGGCATGGTCCCATTCATCTGGAGAATGTCTTCACCCGTGAGCGTCAGCCACTCGAATGTCTGAAGGACAAGTGGGTGGGTGCAATCAGTGCGATTGCTGTTCCCGAAGCTTTTGAGAGCTCACTTGAAAAGCTCGGCGCAAAGGTGGAGATCCGCCATCACTTTGCCGATCATCATCGTTTCACCACCCGTGACGTAGATCGTTTCATGCATCGCTGTGTGGAGCGCGACATGGAGCTGATTCTTACGACTGAAAAGGATGCTGTGCGTTTTCCGCGCCCGACTAGTGTTGATGTTCCGGTTTATTTTCTGCGTATTGAAGTCGAAATCCTCAATAATCAGGCAGCTTGGGATGATCTGATCGTGAGGCTTTGCGAACCAGGAAACCCAGAGGATGCGCTACTCAGGCATCAGCATGCCCACGCGTGTTGAGTCGGAGCTTTGTATCCGAGTGGGTGAGAAGGGTAATCTAATGGTTCCGCCAGGAATCGAACCTGGACTTACGGCTTCGGAGGCCATCGTCCTATCCATTGGACCACGGAACCAGTGGGGCATAGGGGTAACGGTATGCTCTGCACTTTGCAAGGCCGGATCAATTTTCGAACACCTCGGCATTGAGTTTTTGATACAGCTCCATGTCGATGAGAAATGGGTTGGTCTCTCCCTGCAGCAGCCCGTAGTAAAAACGAAACAGCTCCGGCTTCTTGGTGGGGGCGAGGATCAGTGAACGAATGCGTTTGCCAAGGATTTTATCGTCTTCGTCCTTGATCGTTTCTTCTGCTATGAAGTTCAGGGTAGGATTTCCGAGGGCGGCAAGAGCATCTGCATCGTCCGAGGCGAGCCAGCGTGAGACTTCGATGCCTTCGAGCTGGCTGAGTAGGAAGTTTGCATGGGCCTGTACCAATTGGAGGGTAACGTCCTCGAACTTGAGCTCGGCTGTCCATGGGTCGTCCGGCTCAAGGAAGTTGTGTTTGAGGATGAGTTGCTCCTGTCCGGGCTTTTTGATGACCAGAGTCGTGAGCTCTGAGCGGTTGAGCGACCACAAGAGTGCGTGCTTCCACTCATGGGGTAGGACCGAGATGGAGTTGATCAAGGCGCCATCGATCTTGATGACGGTTGGGCTCCCAGTGCGGTTGGCGAAGTATTCTCCCTTGCTGTTGATGCCGAAGCGAAGCTCAATGGCTTCATTGCTTTTGGCCAGAAAGCGGATGGTGAGAATGGGGCGGTCGAGTCCCCATGCAGAGAAATCGGTCGCGGCATCACTCACGAAACCATTGACTTGAGTGCTGGTGACGCTTTTGAGCAATTTGTAGAGGTTTTGTTCGTTTGCCAGAAAGCTCTTCCCGCCAATCGTCGCCATCCAGGGCTGTGGGTCCTCTCGCGAAATCAGGATGGGTATACCGGTTGCAGGTGAGATCAGGATGGACTTGAGGGCGGTAATATTGAGTCGCGTTAGAGTCGCGTCGCGCAGGGCGTTGAGGTCGAGTGGGAGGTCGGCCAGCGAGATCTGACCGGGAGTGGGTTTTGCGGGGAGTTCGAAAACCGTGTCCGGGCGATCGCTGACGACTGCCATCAGGGAAGTTGCTTCAAGTGACT
>JAURCU010000030.1 GCA_030828305.1 Luteolibacter sp. | reverse complement strand
TGCAGGAAAAGCTCGCTCATGCAGATTGCGGTGAGCAGGTCGCGCAGGCGGTGGTTGTTATTTTCGGACTTGGCAAGAATGGCGTCGACATGTGGCCGGTCCTTGAAATTGAGGTGGCGGCCGAGCCCGTAGGACAGAAGGCGGCGAGTGACGTTGTCAGCCACATCGTGCATGCGGTTGTTGATGATGAAGTCCTTGAGATCTCGGATGCCATTGACCTCCGGGCCGTTGGGCACCTTGGCAACCGCCTCGATGGGCACCGTGCTGATGCTCTCGAGATAATCCATGTAGCCAGCGATATTGTTGTGTTTGTCGGGAATGAAGGGCAACACCTGCGTTCCCTCCTTGGGCACCTTGGGCTGATACTGGCCGATGGCGTTGTAGTGCTCAAAGGGAATGCCCCAGGGGTCGAGCCGGGCGTGGCAATCCCTGCAGCTGGTCTTCTTGCGGTGCAGTTCCAGCAGATCCTTGATGGTCAGCGCTTTCTCCAATTCCACGCCGGGCAATTGGCTGATGTCGGGGATGTCGGCGGGAGGCGGCGCCACATACTCGCCAAGAATGGCTTCGCGCAGCCAGACCGCGCGGTAGATGGGATGGGGCACCGAACCGTTGCCGTTGCCGATAAGCACCGAGCCGTGGGTCAGCAATCCTCCGAGCTGGTGGCCCGGTTTGAGGGTAAGCATCTGGTGATGGTGGCTCTTCACTCCTTTCACGCCATAGTGCGCGGCAAGCGGTTGGTTGAGATAGGCCACATCGGAGTCCACCAGTTGCCTGAGGCCGGCATTGTGGATGAAGCTCTCACGAATGTAGCCGACGGTTTCCTCGATCATGTAGTCGCGGATGGTCGGGCGGTAGGGAATTTCAGTACCCTTGCGCTCGCCGTGTGAAACGTAAAACAGGAAGCGGGGGAAGCGCTGGGCGTTGATGGGCACGGTGAGCATCTTCTCAATGCTCATCCACTGCATGGCGAAGTTCTCCATGAAGTCTCCGAAGCGTTCATCGTCAATCATGCGCTCGATCTGTCGGCGCAGCACCTTGGGCTGGCCGATCTCGCCGCTGGCGGCCAGGGCAAGCAATTGATCGTCGGGCATCGAGCCCCACAGAAAATAGGATAGGCGCGAAGCCAGCGCATATTGCTTGGAGGTGGTGCCGTCCGCGGTGACGGTGTGCATCAGGAACTGAGGCGAGATCAGGACCATGGCCAATGTCTCGCGCACGGCGGCCTCGAAGGACTTCATTTCGGGTGCTACCATTTGATAGATCCTGAAGAAGCGCTCGACCTCCTCGATGGTGGCAGGGCGGCGGTAGGCGCGACCCATGAAGCGTTGGAGCACCTGGCGCACATAGGCATCGGGGTCGGCATTACGCAGCGGCGACTCAAAGAGAATGCGCGTGTGGCTTTCGGGCGGCCAGGTGTCGTATGCGGGCCATTCGACTTCGAGCCACTCGATGGAGGGCCTGGAAATCTTGCTGTTAGTGACCTTGAAGAAACTGGTGTCGTCCTTGACGGTGCCGTCGTCGTAAATGTTGAGCGGCGTGATGGTAATCGAATCTGGCAGGCTGCGCCCTTTGTGTTTGCGGTCGGTTTCCGCAGGATAGTTTTCAACCAGGCCGCTCAATTCGAAAACCTGTGGCTGCGTCCCGGAGAGTATGGTCGTGCCCACCGGCTTGACCCGACGCGTCGAGCTGTTGACCTGGATGTGCTCGCCCATGATCCAATGAAGTGGCACCTCGGTGGCGCCATTGGTCAGCACCGCCGAGGCCTTGAAGCGCAGCTTGAAGGGGCCACGTTGCGGAAAGTCGCTCAGCGAGACACCATGCGCGGCCGAGTGCCTGCTGTTGCCGAATACGCCAATATGACTTTGCGGTAGCCGCACATTGCCCTTCGCATCCGGCTTGGGAGTCTCGGCACTCCACTCCCTGCGATGGGTTTTTACTTCCGGGCGTTCACCCTCGACGATGGTGGAGGCCAATGCATGGCGTGCGCTCTCCAGATAATGCACGAGCTGTTCAGGCCCGAGACGCATGAGCTCCGCCGAGTTGTTGAACTCGTAGGGCTTGACCGGGTCTTTGGGCAGCTTCTCGGCCAGATCGAGGTCCACTCCCAGCAGGTCGCGCATGGTGTTCTCGTATTCGAAATTGGTGAGGCGTCTCGCAATCGTGTCGTGGCTCTTTTCCTGGCTCTGTTTGGCAGCGTCCTTGATGCTTTGATCAATCCACGCGGTAATTGCCTGCCGATCCTTGACCTCGGGCTGCGGCTCATCATCAGGCGGCATGTCGCCGTCCTCGATCATGATCAGGATATCCTCCCAAGTTTCCATCTCCTCATCTGAACCGCCCACTCCCTTGATTTTGTGGAGCGCCAACTTGGCCTTGGCTTTCTCTGGGCCATGGCAGCGGAAACAGTGTTCCTCCAAAAAAGGCCTGACATTTCGCTCAAAGCCGGCCTGACCTGCCGGTATCTGCGCGAGCGCCGAGCTGACCACTGCCGCCCACAAGGCAAGCGCCGTGAATCCACGGCACCAAGCGATGCTGGAGCCAATAGGGATGGTCATAAGGATGATGCTGATCGTGGAAATTTCGTCGCAGGCGGGTGAGCCATCGGATGGATATTATTAACTACGCGCAATTCTCGCGCAGGCTTTCGTAAATCCTGCGCATTCCATTGGGTCCTTTGAATTGTAAAGAGTGTCGCCACGGGCTTTAATGGTCATGGCTGGATATTATCGGCCATTCGGCATGAATCTTTCTCTATCCCAAAACCATCCACACCCGTCATGAGCACCACCGACACCCCTCCGACCACACATCCGCAACTCCTCAAGTGGGTCGAAAAAGCCATCGCCCTCTGCAAACCAGATGCCGTTGAATGGTGCGATGGTTCTAAGCAAGAATGGGATCGGCTGACCCAGAAGCTCGTGGATGGCGGCACCTTCACGCGCCTCAACCCGGAGAAGCGCCCCAATTCCTTCCTCGCCCGATCGGCGCCCTCCGACGTGGCCCGAGTCGAAGACCGCACTTTCATCTGCTCCAAGCGCAAGGACATGGCCGGCCCCACCAACAACTGGGCGGAGCCGCGGGAAATGCGTGAGTTGCTGACGCAGAAGTTCAAAGGCTGCATGAAGGGCCGCACCATGTATGTCATCCCCTTCTGCATGGGTCCGCTCGATTCGCCTTTGGCCAAAATCGGCATTGAAGTGACCGACAGTGCCTACGTGGTGGTCAACATGCACATCATGGCGGAAGTCGGCACCACCGTGCTCAAGCGCCTCGAAGACGAGAAGGTCGGAACGGCTCCCAAGGTGCGCCACGGCCACGGTTTCTTCATCCCCTGTCTGCATTCGGTCGGCATGCCGCTCGAAGCGGGACAGGAGGACGTGCCCTGGCCCTGCAACGACGACAAATACATCGTCCACTTTCCCGAAACCCGCGAAATCATGAGCTACGGTTCGGGCTATGGCGGCAACGCGCTGCTCGGCAAGAAGTGTCTGGCCCTGCGCATTGCCTCCAACATCGCGCGCGAACATAACTGGATGGCCGAGCACATGCTCATCATCGGCATCGAGAATCCAGAAAAGCAAAAGAGCTATCTCGCCTGCGCCTTCCCTTCGGCATGCGGCAAGACCAACCTGGCGATGATCGTGCCGCCAAAAAAGTATGCCGACGAAGGTTGGAAAACGACCATCGTTGGGGACGACATCGCCTGGCTATGGCCGCATGAGGACGGCAAACTGCATGCCATCAATCCTGAGAACGGCTACTTCGGTGTCGCTCCCGGCACTTCCTACGACACCAACCCCCGGGCCATGGAGTCGCTCAGGGAAAACTGCATTTTCACCAATGTCGCGCTTACCGACGACGGCGACGTCTGGTGGGAAGGCCTGACGGACGAACCCCCGGCTCACCTGATTGACTGGCAGGGGGAGGACTGGACGCCCAACTGCGGCCGCCTTTCCTCGCACCCCAACTCGCGCTTCACCGCGCCCGCCTCACAATGCCCCTCGATCGACCCCGACTGGCGCAACCCCGAAGGCGTGCCGATTGACGGCATCGTCTTTGGAGGCCGACGAGCCACCACCATGCCCCTTGTCTTTCAGGCCTTCAACTGGAGCCACGGCGTCTACCTTGGGGCCACCATGGGTTCCGAAATGACGGCCGCTGCTGCGGGCACCATCGGCAAAGTGCGCCGCGACCCGATGGCCATGCTGCCCTTCTGCGGCTACAACATGGGGGAATATTTCGGCCACTGGCTCGACATGCGCCGCCATATCAGGCACCTGCCTCGCTTCTTCCACGTCAACTGGTTCCGCAAGGACGAGAACGACAAGTTCCTGTGGCCCGGTTTCGGCGAGAACATGCGTGTCATCGAATGGATTCTAAACCGTTGCCAGGGTCACGCCGTCGGCCACGAGACCCAGATCGGCTGGCTTCCCTACTTCGAGGACTTCAACACAAGTGGCCTCGAAAACTTCAGTGAAGAGGACTTCCATGCCTGCATGAAATTCGACCGCGCCGAATGGCACGCCGAGCTCACCGGCCAAGCCGAATTCTTCATCGACCTTTACGACCCCATGCCCAAGGAGCTTATTTACCAGCGCGAGCTGATCACGGCGAGGTTGTCGTGATCCTCAGCCGAGGATTTCAGGCACGCAGTCAGGGTAGTTGCGCTGGATGTGCATGTAATGGCGCACATACTTGATCAGATGGCGGATATCTCCGGACACATCATGCCATTCTTCGTCACCCGGGACCCTGAAGCTGTATCCGGTAGGGGTCATGCGGGCTTCCAGTTCCAAGTTGCCGTATTTGATTTTCATGGCCTAAGTGGTTTTTATGCGCCAAATACCATATGCCAAGGTGGATGCCGAATGAAGCAAAAAGAGATTAGGCCGCCAGATAGCCCATGATCAGCCAGGGCAAACTGCCATGAGGCCCGCTCCGGCGTGAAGCCCAGCGCATGGAGGGGACCGGTGATTGGGCATAAGAAGGGTGCCGTCCACTTGAAGGTCCATGGTAAGGGCAATGCCTACATCCACGATGGGGTCACGACCCTGAGCCCCAAGGACAAGCACGATACGAGATTCACCTCCAAATGGGGTGGCCATTGCTTCATCCTCCATGATTTCATCCCACGCTGACAGTGTTCCGCATGATCTGGGCATGATAGATTTTTTGCACAGAAGTTGTATTTCGATTCTCACAGAATTTCTCGCACCATGAACCCCTCCCTTAGCCGTAGACGCTTTCTTCGTGGCACCGGCGCCTTGATCGCCCTGCCTGCCTTCGAGTCCTTCGGCTTCAGCCGCTTTGCCTCCGCCGCCAGCACCAAGGCCGGCGTGCCGCCCAAGCGCATGGTCTTCCTCGGTTTCGGTTTTGGCGTGACCAAGGAAAGCTGGTTCCCGGATCTCAGCCAGACCGGTGCCGGCTACAAACTCACCCAAGGTTTGGCTCCTCTGGCTCGCCACAAGAAGGACTTCACCATCGTTCAGGGTTGCAACAACCAATACACCAACGATGCCCACTGGGGCAGTACTTACTGGCTGACCGGCGCCAACCGCTACGCCATTCCCGGCCAGAGCATGGCCAACAGCATTTCGGTGGACCAAGTCGCGGCCAGGCACTTGGGCAAAGACACGCGCTTCGCTTCCATCCAACTCGACAGTGCCGATCGCAACGCTTCCGGACACGGCCCGGGCCTTTCCCTCGCCTGGGATCAGCGCGGCAAGCCCGTCGCTGCTTCCAACGACCCGGTGAAGATGTTCCACAAGCTCTTCTCCGCTGAAACTCTGCCGCTCGCTCAACGCCAAGCCGCTATCGCCGAGCGCCGCAGCGTGCTCGATGCCGTGCTAACGGACGCCAAGAGCCTAAAGAATGGATTGAGCAAGGGCGACAACGACAAGCTCGACGAATACTTACAAGGCATCCGCGACATCGAGACCCGCCTCGCCAAGGACGAGGATTGGCTCGAGATTCCCAAAGCCACAGCACCGATGCAGGAGCCCAAGCCAGGACTCAAGGGCAAAGATGAGATCAAGGTGATGTATGACCTCATCGTGGCCGCGCTCCAGACCGACAGCACCCGCGTCATGACTTACCGCATGCCCGGCCAGAGCTTGCTGCAAAGTCTCGGCGTCAACCTCA
The DNA here is from genome assembly GCA_030828305.1 of Luteolibacter sp. Lineage (GTDB taxonomy): Bacteria > Verrucomicrobiota > Verrucomicrobiia > Verrucomicrobiales > Akkermansiaceae > Luteolibacter. The sequence goes on along the minus strand of JAURCU010000030.1, from coordinate 20,102 downwards.
GTGCCCACAACGTGAGTCACTATCAGCCGGGTGAACGCAAGGACGCTTCCGAGGCCCGCGACAAGGCCCACAGCGAATTGCTCGCCGGCCTCATCGATCAACTCAAGGCGACCAAGGAAGCGGACGGTTCCTCGCTCTTCGACCACACAGCCCTCGCCTTCGGTTCCAACATCAGCAGCATCCACTATCTTGACAACTGCCCGACCCTGCTCACCGGTGGCGGCGCCAACCTCAAGTTGGGCGAGCATGTCGTGGCCTCCAAGGACACGCCTCTCTGCGATGTGTGGCTGACCATGCTCCATGGCATGGGCATCGAGGCCGAGCGTCACGGCGACAGCGCTGGGGTGATCAAACAGCTGCAGGCCTGAGAGACCCAGATGACCGTGAGCGCCATGAGAACCATGAGCATCCTACGCATCATTACGCTGATGGCTGGCCTGGGGCTGGTGACTCAAGCCGAGCCCGGCAAGAAGCCCGCCGCGGTCTTCCCTAGGAAGAACTTCGAGGTCATCGACAAGTACTGCATCGATTGTCACGACGCCTCACTCAAGAAGGGGAAGGTCAACCTGGAGGATCTCAGCTTCGACATCCACACCGTTGAGCAGGCCGAGATGTGGCAGAAGGTCTACAACGCCGTCGGCTCGGGCGAGATGCCACCGGAGGATGAGGATCAACTTCAGAACAAGGAGAAGGCCGACTTCCTCGACGACCTCGCCAACACCATGGTGGTGGCGCGCAAGTCGCTCTCGGACACCGGTGGCCAGATCGCCATGCGCCGCCTCAACCGCCGCGAGTATGGCAACACCATCCGCGACCTGCTCGGTGTCACCCTCGATATCAACCAGCTTCCCGCCGATGGGGGAGGGGGAACTTTCGATACGGTCGGCGGATCGCAGTTCGTCTCCAGCGACCAGATCGAGCAATACCTCGAGTTGGGTCGTGCCGCCATCGATGAGGCCTTTCAGCGTCGTGCCATGTCCGGCAAGAAGCCGGCGATCGTGCGTATGGAGCCCGAGAAGTCCATTCGTCCCGGCATCGAGAAGACCGCGAGCAATATTGAGGCGGCCCAGAAACGCTTCAGCAAGTGGAAGGCGGAGGTGGACAAGGCCGTGGCCAAGCCGGTCAACCAGAAGCGCCTGCCGGTATTGCTAAAGCAGAACCCGAAAATGGAGAACCCCATCCACTTCTACAGCTTCGTGGAACTGTTTGAGGGAGTGCCGCCTGCCAAAAATTACGGCTTCAAGGATGCCTTTGAGGCGACGCTGCAACATCCGGACTGGGACCGCTCCGAACTCGCCATTCGCAAGCACTACATGACCCTTCCACATCGTGACAAAGGGCTCTACCTGAAGCTGGCCCATGGCATGGGTCGCCTCGACATCACTCCCAAGAAGTTCGTTCCCGGCACCTATCGCATGAGGGTTCGCGTGGGAGCGGTGGAAGGTGCACCCGCATCCCGCCGCTTCATTGAAATCGGCCATCCCTACTCCAAACCCATTGCGCCCGGCAGAATGGCACTGGAAGGAGCTCCCATCAGCCAGCACCAGATCACTGGCACCATCGCCAAGCCTCAGATCGTCGAGTCCGTCTTCGAGTTGAAGGCGACCGATCCCAAGATTGTCTCCGTGCGCGAGCGCCAACCTTTGGAGGCCAAGGCCCTGTGGACAGCTCACAATCGCCTGAAAGCGAAAAACGGCTACGGCCATCCGCCCGCCATCTGGATTGATTGGGTGGAGCTTGAAGGCCCTCTTGCGGCCCCTGCGGGATCCGCCAAGACCTTCGACTGGTGGGTGAGTGAGCAGAAGATCAAGGAGCCCATCGCTCGTGCCCGCAAGATTCTCGAGCAGTTCAGCCTGGAAGCCATGCGTGGCACAGCACCCAGCAAGGACTACATCGATCGCTTGGTGGGTATCTTTCAAACTCGCCGCAAGGCTGGTGAAAACTTCGACATCGCCATCCGAACTCCGATGAGCATCGTGCTCGCTTCGCCCGGCTTCCTCTACCTGCACGAGCCGGGTTCCGAGAAGAAGCGTCGCATGCTCGATGATCGCGAGCTCGCTGTGCGCCTGTCCTACTTCCTCTGGAGTGCGCCGCCAGATGCCCAACTCCTCGCGCTGGCCAAGCAGGGCAAGTTGAATTCGCCGGCCGTCCTCAAACAGCAGGTCGATCGCATGATCGCCGATCCGCGTGCGGATGCCTTCGTGTCCGGCTTCGTCCACCAGTGGCTGCACATGGAGCGCCTCGACTTCTTCCAGTTCGATCCCAACCGCCACCGCGAGTTCGATGAGAGCATGCGCACCGCCTCGCGCCAGGAAGTCTACGAGTCCTTTACCCACCTCCTACGCGGCAAGGGCCCGCAAGCTCACCTCGGCTACATGCTCAAGAGCGACTACGTCATGATCAATGGCCTGCTCGCCAACTACTACGGCATCGAGGGCGTGGTCGGAGATGAATTCCGCAAGGTCAAGTTGCCTCCAAACTCACCACGCGGTGGCCTGCTCGGCATGGCCGCCATCCATGCCATGGGCAGTGACGGCATCGATAGCAGTCCGGTGGAGCGCGGCGCCTGGGTGCTGCGCTACGTGCTCAATGATCCGCCGCCGCCAGCACCGCCCAACGTGCCCCAACTTTCCCGCCTCAATGACAAGCCGCTCAGTTCCCGCGAAAAGGTCATCGCCCACCAGACCGAGGCGCAATGTGCGAGCTGCCACCGCAAGATCGATCCCATCGGTTTTGGTTTGGAGAACTTCGATGCCGCCGGCAAGTGGCGCACCGAGGAACGCCGATACAGCAGGAACCGAAAAGGCAACATGACGCCCAGCAAAGGCTCCTTCCCCATCGACGCCTCAGGCCAACTCTACAAAGGCCCGGCCTTTGCCAATTACTTCGAGCTGCGCGACATCATCGTCGGCCGCCATAACGACTTCATCCGCGGCTACTGCGAGGCCCTCATCGAATACGGTCTCGGTCGTCCCACCAGCATCGTCGATGCCGACCTCGTCAACGAGATGATGGCCGCCGCAAAAACCCAAAATAACGCCACCGGCGCTTTCATTCATGCGCTGGTGCAGAGCGAGCCCTTCCGCCGTAAGTAGGCAGTCTCATGGCATCAACGTCATCCCAACCACTTGGCATCGCAGCTTTGCGATGACCATCATGAACGCAGCCGTCTTTGTTGAGTGCGTGATGGGGTCCGCGCACTAACGAGATGATGAGCGCTTTCTTGTTGGCTACAGATGCAACGACTAGAAGAACCGGAGAGAGAATGCAGATAAGTGCTTTCATTTCTTCTGGGGCTTGCGTTTGGTTTCAGCCGGGGGCGGCTTGCTTGGGGCTTGATCACGGTAGCTCTCCAAGAGGGCCTGCATTTTCTTGGCGACTTCGGGGTGCTCGCCAATGACATTGGCGGTTTGAGCTAGGTCCGATTCCAAGTCGTAGAGTTGGGCCTTGGCAGCATCGGGCTTGTATTTGCCCCTCTCGATGTCGCTGTTCTTGCGCCCCGCGTAGCTGATGGCAGCGGGCCCACCAAAGGCATGGGCGCCGCGCTTGGTGGCGGTAAAACCACCACTGCCGCGCGCGGGAATGTACATCCACTTGCCCTTGCGAATGGATAGGTGGGACTTCTTGTGAGCCTGCAGCACCAGAGTGTCGCGCAGGGGCTGCTCGGGATTGCCCATGAAAGCCGGCAGGATATTGATGCTGTCACGGGCCTGGCCTTGGGGAATCTCAGTCTCGGTGAGCGCGGCCAAGGTCGCGATCAAATCCACATTGCAGACGAGTTGTGAGGAAGTGGTCCCGGCTTGCACCTTGCCGGGCCAGCGCACGATGAAGGGCACGCGGTGTCCCCCTTCCCAGGCGCCGAACTTGAAGCCCAGCAGTTCGCCGTTGATTTCGTGTCCCTTGTCCCAGGCATCCTGACCACCGACATTGAACATGCCGCCGTTGTCGCTGGTGAAGATGACCAGCGTGTTGTCCGCCACCCCTTTTTTCTCCAAGGCCTTCATCACCTCACCAACCATCCAATCGAGTTCATGGATGAAGTCGCCATAGATGCCACATCCACTGGTGCCCTGGAAGCGCTTGGCCGGAGTGAAGGGGTGGTGGATGTGTGTCGTCGCCAGATAGAGAAAGAAGGGTGTCTCTTGCTTGCCGATCCAGTTCACCACCTTTTCTGTTAGATGAGTGCCCACCGCGTAATCGTCATAAAGGGCATGGGCCGCGTCGGCACCACCAATGTTGTTGTAGCTCATCTTCTCGAAAATCTTCTGCGTCTTGGCCTCCTTGCCAAAGACGAAGGGATCGTCCTCGACCCAACCGACCACCCGATGGTCTTCCACATAGACAAAGGGCGGGTGGCTGTTGACCACGGGCACGCCATAGTAGTGGTCGAAGCCGAGCTCGAGCGGGCCCGGCTTGAGCTCACCGTTCCAATTCGGGGTCTTCTCTCCGAAGCCCAGATGCCACTTGCCGATGCAGGCCGTCGCATAACCGGCCTCCTTGAGCACGGAAGCCACGGTCGCCTTCTTGGTGTCGATGATGAGACCTTCCCGTAACATGGCAGGGCCATAGACATCGCGGCGCAGCGGATACTCGCCGGTGACCAGCGCGTAGCGAGACGGCGTGCAAACGGCGGAAGCGGAATGCGCGTCGGTGAAACGCCTCCCCTCCGTGGCCAGGCGGTCGATGTTGGGCGTCTGGACCTTGGTGGCGCCATAACAGCCAAGATCGCCGTAGCCGAGGTCATCGGCGTTGATCAGCACCATGTTGGGCTTCACAGCATCGGCGTAAGCCGCCAGAACGATAGCAAGTAGGCAAGTGAGCAACCTCATGAGTTAGAGACATGACTACATTAGAGCGCGCCCAGGGCAAGGACCTCTCCACGAGCGTCATGCCTTGCCAGCCCCCGGATTCTTGCTTGGCGCGTATCTTGCATGTGTTACACACCATGTCCTTTTGCGACTGGGCCAAGCTCCCGCTCTCCCAAGGGGCCTACCACCCGCCCTCCCAAGGGACCTACCACCCGCCCTCCCAGGGGACCATCTCCACTCTCCCTATCATGTTTAGCAGCTACAGCCCGACCCAGGACAACCTGGCTGACGAGCACCTCATGAAGATCGCGGCCGGATACGACAACGGGGTGGCGCCAGTCAATGGTGCCGGGCACGCCAATGGTCGCTTCCAGATGGAGGCGCTCGTCATCGTTAAAAAATTTTTATGAAGACCTTTGTCGGCATTGATGTCGGAGGGCCCCGCAAGGGCTTCCATGCGGTGGCCCTGCGGCGGCGACAATTCGATGCCGCTGCTTTCACGAAGCTGAGTGAGTTACTGAAATGGATCGCATATCAAAAACCCGCTGCTATCGCCATCGACGCCCCCTGCCACTGGTCAATTGAGGGAGGCTCGCGCGAATGCGAACGCACACTGCGGGTGGCAGATGAGCGAATCTCGTGCTTCAGCACTCCCACCAAAAAGCGGGCTGCTGGCCGACCCTTCTATGACTGGGTGCGCCACGGGCTTCGCCTCTACAAGGCGCTCGAGGCACACTATCCCATCTATAAGGGCGGCAAGCCGAGTGCTCCCCTGCTCTGTGAAACCTTCCCCCAGGCGGTCGCCTGCATGTTGGCAGGCCGCAAGGTGTCAGCGAGGCACAAATCGCGCGTGCGGCGCCAAGTGCTCCGCGATGCCGGCTATGAACCCGTCGGCTTGCGCAACATCGACGAGGTCGACGCTGCGCTCTGTGCCATCACTGCCGCGGCGTTGGTGAGTGGACGCTTTGCAACATTTGGCCGCAATGAAGACGGCTACATCATCACGCCCCTAGCCTGAGCCCCAGCCTTGCAGGCCACGGCAAACCAATCCTCGACTTGTGCCATATCTGCAAGTGGGCTAATACTGGACTGTGCTTTCCCGACTTCCCCATTTGCTTTTCGCAGCTGCATTTGCCTCACCGCAGCCCGCCAGTGGCATTCCGTGTTCGCTGGACCCGCTGATCAGCGCGCCAGCTTGCTGGGATATGACAACCGCGGATTTCGAGAAGACCTACACCAATGGTCAGAACCAGCTCTACCGCTGGCTCACCGCGGACAAGACCCGCGCCAAGCTTGCCCCCAATGTCTTCCATAATGCCAAGATCGATCTGAGCGCCTTTGATGGCAAGGTGCCCGCCCAGGAAGTCATTGCCGACTTTTACGAAGGCAAGCTTAACATGGTGAGTATCTCATTCTACAACCGCGGTGATAATGGCGCGATCTCGCCCGAGGTGTTCAAGCAGCGCTTCATGACCATTGGCAAATCGATGGGCGACTCCCTCAATGTGCGCCCCCGTCAGCGCCGCGCCAACTCCACTCAAGGGCTTTTGACAGAAGGCTACAGTTGGCGAACCAAGCAGGGCGCCACGGCCTTGCTCGAACACAATGAGGGGGCCACCACCGAAGACGGTGAGCGCGAGTTCCTGCGACTGCGCATGGCCCGTGCGCGTGCCGAGGGCATGCTCGCAAAATCCCTGACCCATGAACGCGGCGGCGCGGCCGTCCGCCTCAGTGATCTTGCCCGCCATGTCGAGCAGGCCGATAACGGGGATGTCTACGTCAAGGGCCTGCCCATGGTTGATCAGGGTGCGAAAGGCTATTGCGTGGCGGCCTCGGTACAACGCCTCTTCGAGTATTACGGCATTGGTGCGGATATGCACCAGATCGCAGAAATTGCAGGTTCCGACCCACAACGCGGCACCAGCACCTTGGAAATGGCCAAGGAACTCGACAAGATCGACTACCGCTTCAAGACCCGGCTCGATATCCTCGGCATGGGCATGCCGATGACCGAAGTCGAAAAAAAGAAGGGCGAGTATTACGTTGGCGATCCCTATGAGGAGCGTAACTTCATCAAGGACGTCGGGCGCTATGTTGACGACGGCCTTCCCCTTCTGTGGTCGCTACAGCTCGGCATGTTCCCCGAGAAGCCCAACCTCAATCCACAGACCGCGGGCGGTCACATGCGAACCATCATCGGTTACAACGAGAAGACCAATGAATTGCTGTTTTCCGACTCATGGGGTGCGGGCCACGAACTCAAACGCATGAAGATGGAACACGCCTACAAGGCCACCCACGGCCTTTTTGTGCTCAAGCCCACAGTACACTGAGCTGCAAGCGCCACTTGCAAGCGCCATGATGCGCGATAACATGCAGCCATGAAACGATTCCTACATGGCCTAATGGGCACCGCCACCGTCACGGCCGCCATGAGTTACGCCGGCGACCTGGCGACCATCCCCTTCAATACCATTGCCGGTGAGAAGACCTCACTTGCCGACTACAAAGGCAAGGTGGTGCTGGTGGTCAACACCGCCTCCAAGTGCGGACTGACCAAGCAATATGCGTCCCTAGAAGCCCTGCAGAACAAATATGGCGAGAAGGGTTTCACCGTGATCGGCTTTCCGTGCAATGACTTCGGCAAGCAGGAGCCCGGCTCACATCAGGAGATCATCGAATTCTGTGAAACGAAGTTCCATATCAGCTTTCCACTGATGGCCAAGATCTCGGTCAAAGGTGAAAAGCAACATCCGCTCTACTCCGCGCTCACAGGCAAGCAAGGCGCCTTCCCGGGAGATGTGAAATGGAACTTTGGCAAGTTCCTCATCGGCAAGGATTCCAGGCCCATCGCACGCTTCGGGTCGCGACAGAAGCCCGATAGTCCCGAAGTCATTGCCGCCATCGAAAAGGCCCTGGCGGCTCAATGATTCACTCACCCTCCGCGGTATTCCTTGCGCGCCACTGGCATGAAGTCCTGCAACGCCCTGATGCGGTTGCTGTCCAAGGGATGGGTGCGCAGAAACTCAGGGGCCTCGCCCTTGCTCTGTTTTTGACGCCAGGAGGCAAAACGTCGCCATAAACTCACAGCTTCCTCAGGGTTGTAGCCAGCGCGCGCCATGTAGATGGCCCCAAGTTTGTCGGCTTGGTATTCGGCCTTTCGTGAGTAGGGCAGGACGACACCCAAAGCGCCGACTGCGGCCACGCCGGTCGCCGCTTGGGCGCGACTGCCGTCGCTCGCGCCCTGTTCGCGCAGCACTTGGTCTAGAACAATCGTGGCGATGGCCAGGCCCGTGGCCTGGTTAACGCGTTGTTGGGAGTGGTTGAGCACCACGTGGGCTATCTCATGGCCAAGCACAGCGGCGAGGCCCGCGTCGGTTTTGGTGATCTGGAACAGGCCGCTGTGCACGCCTACCTTGCCCCCGGGCAGCGCGAAGGCATTGGGAGTATCGTCTTCGAAAACCACGAACTCCCAGCGGGCGTTGGGAATCTCGATGACCGGTTTGAGCCGCGCCGCCACCCGGTCCACCCTGGCCTTGTAGGAGGCATTGTTGGAGCGCTTTTTCTTGCGCTTCATCTCCTCGAACTGCTGCGAGCCCTTGGCGATGAGATTGCTGGAGGCCGGAGTGGTCCGCACCTCGCCGGTGGCCGGGTCAAAGGAGGAAACGGCACAGCAACTCAAAAGGCTGGCGATCAAAAGGGAGGCGAGGCATTTCCACATGGCTTTAAATTATACTAAAACTTTCCGAGGGCAAGTCGCTGACAAGTCCAGCGGTGGGCAGATGGTGCTCCGGCTTGAACTGGAAGTGGTCTTTGGTGCCAATCGAGCCCTTGATCAAGTAAATGGGTTTCTCGGCATGGGCCAACACCCCTAACAGGAAGGCACCAGGCATTAGGAGATAGCGCCAGATGATTTGCCAACCCCCCTGCCGGCGCCTCCGCATCAATACATGTTACCCGCTCAGGGCTTGGGCAGGTCCAGCTTGATGGGTTTCGCCATCTCGGCTTTCATCACGTAAGGCAGTTGCCACACGGCACTGCCACTGCGGTCGGTGAAATAGAGGCGGGATTTGCTGGGTTGGTCGGGATTGCCGTCGGCCCAAAAACCATGAAACTCGGGATGAGCGCAATGAGGTCGGCGCACATAACCGTGATTCATCCCGCTGCCACCGGTAAGTTGCTTCTCCTTTTGCCAACTTTTGCCCTCGTTCTTGCTGGTCCATACTGCAATCTCGCCACCAGCACCATGTGGTTGCGGTCCGTTTTCGATAGGCGCGATGATCTTCCACTCATCGTGGGCGATGTAGAGTGAGCCCATATCGTAATTGTGGCTGGCGGGCGCCACTTCGTGAAATTGCCAACGATACCCATCCCAGCGCGCGATGGTCCACATGCGCGGTGCTCCGGGCGGGCCAGGCTGATGAGAGGCGCTCGTGATGTAAAGGATGGCAGGCATGCCCATGAAGTCGGTGGCAATATCCTTCATGTATACCAGTCGCTTCTCCTTGCGGTAATCACGCACCAATGCTGCCCCATTGACGTCGGTAAGCGGCAGTTCCAACTTGGTGCCTTGGATGTCGAGCCAGGTCTTGCCGCCGGTGTGGGACTGCACGAAGTAGAGATTGGTGCGCAGATCGACATTGCCTCCCGGATGCATGTTGAAGGCCGTGAACAGGTGCTTGTCGTGTGCGCTGCTGACCTGATAGTGGCCGCCCATGGCCGCCAACTTTTGTTCACGGTCCCACTTGCCGCCATCGGTACCTGTGCGGCGGATGTAGAGTTCACGGCCCCGGGTATACTTGGTGTAAAACATGAGGAAACCCTGATTGGACACCCACCAAGACTGGGGGTAGGTGAATTCCCAGTTCTCGATGTGCCTCATCGAATGAATGTCGAAGGGCTTGTCCGAGCGATAGACGATGCCCGGACGGTGGCGGGCGCGACCACTGACAAAAACCCATAAGTGTCCCTCGCCATCGATCTGGATGCTGGGATTGTCGTGGGGGTCATTCACGTTCTCTTTGTCGTGAACAACCACGGGTTTGATAACCGTGTTTGTACGATGGTCATAGTAGCCAATCATTGCCAACAGATGCCGTTGCTTTGCATCCGTGGTGCCACCATAGACGAAGAAGGTCTTGTTTGCCTCCTTGGAATAGACCGCCATGGGCGTGTGCTTGGCGCTATAGGTTGCCAGCCCGCCAGAATATTTGGAACCGAATGTGGTTCGCTGTCCCAAATCGAACCAGATACCCTTGTAGCCATCAATGTGTTGGGGCTCTTGAGCATGGATTTCGAGCACTGCCAGTGTCACAGCCGCCAAGAGTTTACATATCTCACTCATATTAAGTGGATTGTGCACTTCGTTCTCGCTCCATCTTTTCCAGCCAAATGACCAGCATGGTGACGTCGGCAGGAGTGATGCCCGGAATGCGGCCGGCTTGGCCGAGAGTCTCGGGGCGAATTTCCGAAAAACGCTGCTTGGCCTCGTTCTTGAGTCCGCGGATGGCCCCGTAGTCGAGATCGGCGGGAATTTTGCGCCCCTCCTGTTTGGCGAGCCGATCCACTTGGGCGCGCTGGCGATCAAGGTGGCCGGCGTATTTGATGTCGGTTTCAATCATGGGCCAGAGCTCGGGGTCGAACTCGGAGCGGATCGCCACTGGCAGGTCCTGCCAGCGCTTTTCAGAGCGCCGCAACCACTGGTCGAGTTTGACCCCATCATGAGAGGTGTGGGTGACCCAGGCCTCGGCCCTTGCGAGCTCGGCTAACTTGGCGTTTACCCGCCGCACCCGCTCGCCATTGGCCAGTCCGATCTCAGCAGCCTTGGGTGTCAGGCGGAGGTCGGCATTGTCTTGGCGCAGCATCAGACGGTATTCGGCGCGGCTCGTGAACATGCGGTAAGGCTCCGTGCAGCCTTTGGTGACCAAATCGTCTACCATCACCCCAAGGTAGGCCTCATTGCGACCAAGAATGAACTCTCCCCTGCCTTGCAGCTTGAGCGCGGCATTGGCGCCGGCAATCAGACCCTGACCGGCTGCTTCCTCATATCCGGATGTGCCATTGATCTGTCCGGCGAAATAAAGTCCTTCGATGAACTTGGTCTCCAGTGTCGGCCGCAGCTGGGTGGGCGGGCAGTAGTCGTATTCGACTGCATAGCCGGGGCGCAAAATCTCACATTTTTCGAGGCCCTCGATCGTACGCAGGAAGTCGAGTTGAACCCCATAAGGCAGGGAGGTCGAAACCCCGTTGACGTAATATTCGTGCGTGTGGCGGCCCTCCGGCTCGAGAAAGACCTGGTGTCGCTCTTTGTCGGCAAAGCGCACGACCTTGTCCTCGATCGAGGGGCAGTAGCGCGGCCCTACCCCCTCAATCACGCCACAGTACATGGGTGACTGATCCAGATTATTGCCGATGATTTCGTGGGTTCTCGTGTTCGTATAAGTGATCCAGCAGGGCAGTTGTTCCACGTGGAACGCTTCGTCTCCCCATGGGTTTAGGGTGAAGATATCGTCGTCTTCGCGTGTCAGGGTATCCGCTAGGAAGCTGAATTTGGGAACTGGTTGGTCCCCATCCTGTCGCTCACACTTGGAAAAATTCAGCGATCGGCCACTCAGACGGCAGGGGGTTCCTGTTTTGAATCGCTCGACTGCAAAGCCGAGGCGCTTGAGGGCTTCTGATACTTGGGAGGTCCCATCCCCCATCCGTCCTCCTTTTTCGTTGCGAAGGCCCACATGCATCAACCCACCCATGAATGTGCCGGCTGAGAGAATGACCGCCTTACCAGCGATTTCCATGCCCAGTGAGGTCACCACGCCCTGCACTCGGTCGCCCTCTTCAAGGAGGTCGGCGACATTGCCTTGATGAAGATCAATGCCAGGAGTTCCTTCGAGTAGCCACTTCATCCGGAACTGGTATGCTTTCTTGTCGCACTGAGCTCGGGGTGCCCGTACCGAGGGGCCCTTTGAGGCGTTGAGCATGCGCCACTGAATGCCGGTCGCATCCGTGTTCAACCCCATGACCCCACCCAGAGCATCAATCTCGCGCACCATGTGTCCCTTGGCCAAGCCGCCGATGGCTGGGTTGCAGGACATCTGGCCGATGGTGTCCAAATTCTGGGTCAACACCGCCACCTCAGCACCCAAACGCGCGGCCGCTAATGCCGCTTCGACCCCGGCATGGCCGGCGCCTATCACGATGACATCATAGCTCTTGGGGTAGCGAAACATGGAGGGCTTCTGGCTCAGAATGGGAGGCGCAAGATAGCCACAACCTACCATCCGACAAGGCAAGAAAACTGACTCAGACTCACGACCTCTTCGGGGCTTCTCGATGACACTGGAAAACCACGGCCGAATGACTCCTGACCATTGAATGCCAGGGACGCAACGCTCCACTGTTCCACGTGGAACTTGAGAGGTGAAAAAAGCCCTGTTAGCGGGCATTTTCGCCTCGCCTAGGCCCCAGAGATTCATGATGCTCGCGCCGACATGGTCCGCGCTCTTCCTATTCTGCTCATCGTTGGCCTGCTGATCGCCTTCCGCGTTGTCGGCTCCCAATTCCCCGAGCATCTGCCCAACTTTCAGCCTCTGGCCGCTGTCTTCTTCTGCGGGGCCCTGCTAGCCGGCTCCTGGAAGGGCTTTGCCATACCGGCAGGCATCTGGCTCGTGACCTACCCACTGGGCATCGGCCACACCGGCAGCCTCTCGATATTTGCGGTCACTCTCCTCGCCTTCGCCGTCATTTTCCTGCTCGGTCAGCAGCTGGCCAAAAAGGGCATCTGGGCCATGCTCTTCGGCTCGATTGCCGCCGCCGCTGTCTTTCACGGCATCACCTGCGGCGGCGCCTGGCTAGCCGACTCGCGCTACGCCATCAACCTGACCGGCCTCTGGCATTCAGCATGGGCCGGCGCTCCCGGAGACATCCTGCCGAGCTGGGTCTTCTTGCGCAATCTGGCCGTGGCAAATTTCATCTTCACCTCAGTCTTTCTGGCCGCCCGCTTGCGCTTGCCTCTGGAGCCTCTATTTTCCGCCAAACAAGACTTGGCTGAAGCCCCATAAACCTCCATATCGCTGCCCCCTCTCCGTCCAAATATCCCCTGCCCTTCATGTCTGACGAACCCCAAGAATTTTCACAATTCCCTGTAAATCAGGAACTTAGCTCAGATCAAAAGATCGAACTGCTGACTCAAATGATGCGGATTCGCCGCTTCGAGCAGGTCAGCCTCAAGCACTATCAGGGTGGCAAGATTGGTGGCTTCCTCCATCTCTACATCGGCCAGGAAGCCGTCGCCGTCGGCACCATTTCTCTCAAAGGCGACAACGATCACTTCATTACCGCCTACCGTGACCACGGCCACGCCCTCGCCGTGGGCATGGGCATGAATGAATGCATGGCCGAAATGTTCGGCAAGCAGAGCGGCTGCTCAAAGGGCAAGGGCGGCTCCATGCACTTCTTCGCTCCGGACAAGAACTTCTGGGGCGGCCATGGAATCGTTGCCGGCCAGACCCCCCTAGGACTCGGACTTGGCTACGGCCTCAAGTATCAGAATAAGAGAGGCTGCTGTCTATGCTACCTAGGGGATGGCGCGGTTAATCAGGGCGCCTTCCACGAATCTCTCAACCTCGCAAAGCTTTTCGAGATCCCGGTGGTCTACGTCATCGAAAACAACGGTTATTCGATGGGCACCTCACAGGTGCGCTCATCAGCCCAACCCGAATTCCTGGCCCAACGCGCAGAAGCCTATGACATGGATTGGGATATCGTGGATGGATCCAATCTGTATGAGGTGCGCGCCAAGACCCACGTAGCCATGGAGCGCGCTCGCAATGAATTTCAACCGACCATTCTCGAGATCAATACCTACCGATACTATGGCCATAGTATTGCGGATGCCAACCACAAGAAATACCGAACTCCGGAAGAAATCGAGGACTACAAGCAGAACCACGATCCCATCAATGTCTTCCAGCGCAAGCTGATCGATGAAGGCGTGATCACAGACGAACAAGTTGCCGAAATTACCAAGGCTGCCACCCAGGAAGCCAACGATGCTGTCAAGTTTGCCGACGACGCGCCCTCTCCCACAATCAAGGACATCACCAAGGATGTCTACTGGGAAACCGACAACGAAACCGAAGCCTCCACCATAGGCCGCCACTTCTTTGGCGATTGAATCCGCCCCACCATCTAACAATCACGCAAGTCGTTGATTAACAAAAATTTACAACATACTTAACGATTCATGTCACGTAAGATGCTCTACCGCCACGCGATCCGCGAGGCTCTCGACGAAGAACTGGCCCGCGACGAAAACGTCGTCGTCATGGGCGAGGAAGTTGCTCAATACAACGGTGCCTACAAGGTTACCGAAGGGCTATGGGAAAAGTGGGGAGACAAACGCATTGTCGACACACCCATTTCCGAAGCCGGCTTCATCGGCATGGGCATCGGTGCCTCCATGCTCGGCGTGCGACCCGTCATGGAGCTCATGTTCTGGTCTTTCCACTCGGTGGCTTTCGACCAGCTCGTCAACAATGCAGCCTGCGTGCGTTACATGTCGGGCGGCTTGATCAACGTGCCCATTGTGGTGCGCGGGCCGGCCAATGGCGGTACCAATGTTGGGGCCACGCACTCTCACATACCTGAAGGTCTCTTCGCTGCCTTCCCCGGCCTCAAAGTCTGCGCTCCTGCGACTCCAGCCGACGCCAAGGGCCTGATGAAAGCCGCCATTCGAGACAACGACCCGGTCTACGTGATGGAGAACACCAAGCTTTATGGAATTGAAGGTGAAGTGCCCGACCCTGAAGACGGTGATCATGTGGTTCCTCTCGGCAAAGCCGACATCAAACGTGAAGGTTCCGATTTGTCCATCATCGCTCATGGCCGCTCGGTGCTCCATGCACTGGAGGCTGCGCAGACCCTGCAGGAAAAACACGGCATCGATGTCGAGGTCCTCGATCTGCGCTCGATCCGCCCGCTGGATGTGGAGGCCATCATCGCCACCGTCCACAAAACAAACCGCGTGATGCTCGTTGACGAGTCCAAGCCCTTTGGTGGTGTCTCTGCGATGGTAAGCACCATCATTCACGAAGAAGCATTCGACTATCTGGACGCTCCCGTGGCCCGTGTGTGCTCGATTGACGCTCCCGCAATTTACTCACCACACATTGAGGATGAACAACTTCCAAACCCAAGGCGGATAGTGGAAAAGGCCTTGATGATGGGCTGAGTCTCGCTCAAAAAAATATTCTAACATCCTGACTCCCCCACCCCACCCTGATGAAACGCATCCTCTACATCACCCTCGCGGCTGCGATCGCGCTTGCTAGCAGTGCCTGCTGCACCATGTGCTGATCCCGATCTGCTAAGCCAACTCTTCTGCCCCGACACTCCACGATATTCCCACGAATGTCGTGAGCGCATTTTGTGCTCTGAAAAAAGCTGGAAATCCAGCTGTCAGCTTCCATTCTCACGCCAATTCCCAACTTCTCTCAATACCCCATCCATGGCCATCAACATTGAAATGCCCAAACTCTCGGACACAATGTCTGAAGGAACCGTCGTCAAATGGCACAAGCAGGTTGGCGATACTATTGAAATTGGTGAAGTGATCGCCGAAATCGAGACGGACAAAGCCACCATGGAAATGGAGGCTTTTGATGATGGGACAATTACCGCCATCAAGATCCGGGAAGGCGGCAAGGCTGCGATCGGTGATGTACTTGCCGTGCTTGATGGTGATGGTGAGCAAGACGCCCAGCCCACTCCCGCCGAACAAAAAACGCATTCTGTGGATGCCCAACCAAGCCAGGAGACTCCGCAAGAACAGTCGTCAAGTCCTTCAACTCTGAATGCCGGCAACACAGAAAGTGATGAGCGCATCAAGGCCTCACCCCTAGCCCGCAAAGTTGCAGCAGAACTGGGTGTTGACCTTGGATCGCTGAGTGGAACCGGACCTGCAGGCCGCATTGTTCGATCGGATGTGGAAGCTGCCGCCAATACAGATACAACCGTCAAGAAATCCAAGGAGGCTGATGCAGCCAACGCACTCGCCAATGCCGCCAAGGCCAAATCATGCGCAGACCAGAGCGCGCCAAGATCGGCAGCAATTATTCCGGTCGCCACCAGCGAGGACGAGCGTATCGAGCTCAGCACCATGCGCAAGGTGATTGCCGAGCGCCTGCTGATGTCCAAGACCACCATTCCACATTTCTACCTTCATCTCGAGGTAGACGCTGCTCCACTCATGCAACTGCGCAAGCAGGTAAATGCTCAGGCAGAAAAAACCCATGGCAACAAATACTCAGTCAACGACTTCATACTCAAAGCTGCTATCAATGCTGCGCAGTTGGTGCCCGACATTAACGCATCCTTCGCCGGAGACCACATTGTGAAATATGCTGATGTCGGGCTCGCCGTTGCCATTGCTGTTGAGGATGGCTTGGTCACTCCTGTGATTAAGAAAGCCCAGCATCAATCACTTCTGCAGATTTCGCAGGCCGTTAAGGACTTCGCTGTGCGCGCACGAGATAAAAAACTCAAGCCCAACGAATTTGATGGCGGAACACTCACCGTGTCCAATCTTGGTGCTTGGGGGATTGAAAGCTTCGATGCCATCGTCAACCCACCGCAAGCCGCAATCCTATCCGTAGGAGCAGCAATCGAGAAAGCCATCGTCCAAGACGGACAGATCCTTGCGGGCATGCGCATGAACATTGGCCTGTCCTGTGACCACCGTGTGGTGGATGGCGCCGTGGCTGCAGAATTCCTCGCTCAAGTGAAAAAACTAATTGAGCAACCAGCCTTGATGCTTCTTTGAACCGACTTTCACCTGTCTGGCCCATTGGTCGCAAATATACGATGGAAAACATCCCCGGGCATGGGTAGTTGTCGTGAATCAATCATAGATGGCCACGAATTGCATCTGAGTTCGATGGTACTAAAACTGGCCAACCGTGCATCACGGTGCATGTTGTAAGAAGATGATACTCTTTTTTGAATTTATAAGATCTTCTTCTTAATGGTGTGAACAAGTCGGGAAAAGGGCTGTTCCACCTCAAGAAATCAGGTGTTCCACGTGATCAATAAAGTACGAATAGACATCCATACCCCGGGTCTGGAAGAGCAATGCAGCATGACCAGGTGAGAACATACCCATGCAACCACAGCTTATTCACAAGTCATGCGCAACTTGTTGGGTCTTGTTGAGCGCGCGGCCCACCAATACAAGAGTGTTATGAACCCACCAGGCAATCGAGTCGTGATTACGGGTGGAGAGGGTGAACTTGCACAAGCGATTCATGCATACCTCGATGAGCAAGGTTACCGGGTGCAAGCGCCAGGAAGCAGTGAGCTGGACGTCAGTGACCCAAAAGGAGTGCATGCCTATTTTAAATCCCGCGAGCTCGACCTCCTGATCTGCAACGCGGCAATCACCCGCGACCATCCGCTGGCCCTACTCAAAGAATCAAATTGGGACGAGGTCGTTCAGATCAATCTCAAAGGAGCCATTCGCTGTGCCAAAATGGCCATCGAACAGATGAAGGGCAGGGGAGGGGGCTCGATTGTTTTCTTATCCAGTTACTCGGCCATTCATCCTCCCATAGGTCAGGCGGCCTACGCGACATCAAAAGCCGCACTGCTGGGACTGATGCGAGAGTTCGCAGCAGAAGTCGGTGCCGAAAACATTCGCGTCAACGCCGTGCTACCAGGATTTCTCGAAACGAGAATGACCGATGGCCTCAGCAAACAACAAAAGCATGAGTTCAGGCAGCACCATGTACTCGGACGCTTTAATACAAAGCAAAAGGTAGCCGCTTTCATTGGTATGCTTCATGCCGAGCTCATTCACACCTCTGGCCAAGTTTTCCAACTTGATAGCCGCCCGCACGGCTACTGATCCAGAAATTACAAGCATGCAAACAGGCAATTCGCCTACCTTGGCAGCGCAATACAAAGCTGCAGCGAAACACTTCAAACAATCCGTGAATCCTCCATGGGTTTGACTGATACAAATGGGTTGCATGAAGAACCGCACCCAGGCAATGGAGAACTGCCACAGAAGCTGATGAGTAAAGCTCTTCAGCCTTGCCCAAATGGCCCCATCTCAGTACTGCAAAACCTTACCTTGTCATGAAACCGAAAAAAGTCGCCCTTCTCACCGCTGGCGGTCTCGCCCCCTGTCTTTCCAGCGCCGTTGGAGCCCTCATCCAGCGCTACACCGAAGTCGATCCTGAAGTTGAAATCATCTGCTACCGCAGTGGCTACAAGGGCCTGCTGCTGGGGGATTTCATCGAAGTGACCCCGGATATCCGTGCCAAAGCCCACCTCCTCCACGATCACGGTGGCAGCCCCATTGGCAACAGCCGGGTCAAGCTCACCAACGTCGCCGACTGCGTGAAGCGTGGCCTCGTCGAAGAAGGACAAGACCCACAGAAAGTGGCTGCTGATCAACTCGTAGCAGACGGCGTGGACGTGCTGCACACCATCGGTGGCGACGACACCAACACCGCCGCTGCGGACCTTGCCGCCTTCTTGCATGGCAACAACTACGAGCTCACTGTGATTGGTCTGCCCAAGACCATCGACAACGACGTCTTCCCAATCAAACAAAGCCTTGGTGCCTGGACTGCTGCCGAAGAAGGTGCCAAGTACTTTGCCAACGTGGTCAGCGAGCACAACGCCAACCCGCGCATGCTCATCGTCCACGAAGTGATGGGTCGCAACTGCGGTTGGCTGACTGCGGCGACCGCCAAGCAGTATCAGGATTCGGTCGACAGTCAGGAACTGGTGCCCGCCATCGGCCTCAGCAAAGAGCGCCTCTCGGTGCATGGTGTTTATATTCCTGAAATGGCCGTCGACTTCGATGCCGAGGCCACACGCCTCAATGCCATCATGGACGAGCACGACAACGTCAACATCTTCATCTCCGAAGGTGCGGGCGTGGAGGACATCATCAAGCAGAAGGAAGCCGCCGGTGAAGAGATTGTGCGCGACGCCTTCGGCCACGTGAAACTCGACACCATCAATCCCGGCGCTTACTTCGCCAAGGAGTTCGCCAAGCGATTGAACGCGGAAAAAGTGCTTGTGCAGAAGAGCGGTTACTACAGCCGTGCCGCTGCCGCCAACAAACAGGACCAGGAACTCATCAAGAAGTGCGCCCACCTGGCTGTGGATTGCGCCATGCGCCGCGAAGGTGGCGTGACCGGTGAAGACGAGGACCGCGGCAACGAACTGCGCGCCATCGAGTTTGAACGCATCAAGGGCGGCAAGCCCTTCGACATCGACGAGCCCTGGTTCAACGATCTGCTCGACCACATCGGCCAGACCAAGGGCGCCTTCGTTGAGGTCGCCCACTGATGGATCATCGCTGTCTTATTTGATCACGACCGAAAACTTCGCTGGCTCGGAAGTCAGCGAAACCTTCGCTTGGCCCGCGCGCGTGTTGTGGGTCAGGGAGACTTCATAGTCCCCGGACTTGGTGATGTTCCAGTAGCTCATGTCGCGCTTGCCGTACTTGAGGCCTTTGATTTCAAACTCCTTGGTTTCACCACCACCGATGGTGATGGGTTTGCCACTGAGCCACACCGCCAGATGGAATCCGAGGTAGGGCACATCGACAGCACCGGGGCCCTTGACGACCAACAGGTTGGTGGTGGCGTCACCGCCATGCTCGAGGACGATGGCCTCTTTGCCGGTGTTGGTGATGCGGTAGCGAAGGGTGATATCCGGAAGGGTGATATCCGCGCCGCCCCTGCCCCCTCGACCGGGTTGGGGCTTGGCCTCAGCGGCCTTATTGAGGGTCACCGGCTCCTTGGGGGCCAGCAGTTCGATCTTGAGCGGCAGTTCAGCCAGCGCAGGAAAGGAGGCCAGCAGGGCAAGGACGGAGGTCAGGAGGTGGGTCTTCATGCCCATAGGACACGTCAAAATGGGAATCCTTGGAATATTTTCGGGCCTCCCAGCTTCTATCTCTGTCATCGACTTCAATCTTGGGCCATGCATGCTCCGCCCATGGCAAGTATCGGCGAGCGCGCGTCCCTCCAAATCCTTCGGGAAAAGCCCATGGGCTATATTCTCGACGGGGGAGAGCTCGGCGAGGTCCTGCTACCGCGACGCGAGGCCCCCAACGATGTCCAGGAAGGCGACAAGCTCGACGTCTTCCTCTACACCGACTCCGAGGACCGGCCCGTCGCCACCACCCTCACGCCCAAGGCCATGCCCGGCGAGTTTGCCCGCCTCAGGTGCGTCGAACAGACGGGCGTGGGCGCCTTCCTAGACTGGGGGCTGGCCAAGGAC
>JAURCU010000002.1 GCA_030828305.1 Luteolibacter sp. | reverse complement strand
ACGACGGCTCGCCAATCGTGCTGCTTGTCACCAGGGAGGACGCGGAACCCGAAAGCATTGCAGGCACGCGGACGCGGATGCGGAGAGCCGTCGGATTGCTTGTGTGTTGATGACGGCGTACATGTGCAAGTGATGATTTTCTGGTGATTCGCAAGGAGCCGGCAAGCTCCGCAGAAGCTCCGATGCTTTATGGGGTCCGTCCATTTTTGGAGGCTGGGAATGTTCGCTTCAAATACCTGCCGCTTTTTAGCACGCAGGCAAATTTTACTGAAACTAAGCAGCTGACTGTGCCGATCCATGGATTTGGTGGGCAAGCTGATGATGGGGCCCGTTTGATTGCTCATCCATGGCTTGAAGCGGTGGAACTTCCCTGGATCGCCATTCGGGACAAGCAGGGACGCATGGTGGCGCGCTACGCATATTGGCTGGAGGATCTCGAGGGCTGCATCGACCCCTCTCTAGATGCGGTGGCCATGGAGGGGCCGATTCGTCTGCAAGCCATCGATAACTCTGCCGGGAATGCACGGAGCCAGGAACTACTGGATCAGCGAGGCCTGTTGTTGTCACCCGGCTCCAGTTTGGCAGTCGCTGGCATGGTGCCGCCACTCAAGCGCTGGAGTCCAGATGAGAATGCGATGCTTGCGGGCCGGCTCGTCGACCCGTGGGCGGCCTTTCTCGAAAGCCATGCCCATGTCGGAATTCAAGCCTATGAGGAGCAGGCTCGGGTGCCCTTTGTGTGCGGTCTGTCACCCATGGTCATGGGGAGGCCCAAGCACAACTTGAACGAATACCTCGCAATGCCCTCCCAAGACGCAGTGAGCGCGATGGCGAACTGGATGGGCAAGGGGCTGCCCGACTTTGCGCAGCGTGCCGGAGGATTCCCCGAGGATTATCTCCAGACCTTGGCTGCCAACGCATTGGATTACGCCGACGAGGATGGCGAGCCACGCTTGTTGCCCGGACTCTACCGTGGCGTCGATGGCCAAGCCTTTCTCAGTGAGGTGGTGCTGCATCTGCATTTTCAGGGTCTGGTCAGGGAGCAGGAGCGCTGGGTGCTGAAGTGGTCGCTGCGCCTCTTTGCCGAGTTGTGGAACATGGGCTCCAAGCCCATCGAGGGTGCTCGTGCGCGCTTGAGCTACGAAGTCCACCTGCAGCCGACTTCCATCGGCCTCAGTTCATCGAGCCTGCCATTCGATGCATCCGCCTTGCTTGATGATGCGCAGCAATCGCAGCATCGCCTGGCGCGTGTGGGTGAGCGCTACTTCACGCCTGAGCTGCGGGTGTCTTTGCGCCCGGACGAATACCGCTTTTACGAGTTTGCGAAGGTGGATTACTCCATCGAGTGCCAGCCGCAGCTGGATGCCGATGGCCAGCCCCTCGCCGAGTGGTTTGACTTGGTGGAGCCCGAAGCGGAAGCGCGCGGTCTCAGCCTGATCTGGAATGGCCTTGAAGTGGAGCGACTGCCGCGTTTGCTGCGCGACCCGCACGGGCTCGCCAATTTTCGCACCGATCGCCGCCGTAAAACTGCCAAGGCCTGCATCCCTTCTCTCAACTACGGTGGCTATGGCGCGCTCATCAACAATCCCGGTGATCCGCGCATGTCGCATTACCTCAGAGGCTTGCCTCTCGGCGAAAATGCCTATCCGGAGAATCTCAGCCCGCATCGTCGCAACATCCGTCGCCGCAATATCTACGACCTCGACCCCAGCCCGCAGAAAAGCCGCCACTACGGCCGGGTCATGCCATCGCAATGGCCAGATGGAGGGCACGATTCGCCGACCGGAAATTTCCGGGTCACCACCAGTGATGCACGCCTGCCAACCGACCCCGACTTCTGGCCACTTTCCACCGTGCCCACGCCTCTGGAGGCCCATGCCCCGCAGCGTCTGAGCAATCGCGGGCAGTTTGCGAGTGCATGCGAGTTGGGGCGTGTATTCGATCCGCTGATGTGGACTCCTGCCTATACGAATTTGCACGGCCAGCCGGGCTCCGGCACTGCAGACACCGCTGAGTTAATTGGCCGCGTATCCATCTGGCAACGACCTGCGATGCCTATTCGACGTGGTCGTTGGCCCGGCGTGAGTTGGGGTTCTCTGCCAAGCATCGTTCATGGCGGAGGTAACTCGCTTCGCATCGGCCGGCCCGAGCATCCGCGATTTGACGAGCCCGGAATGAGGGCGAGCCATTTGCTCGATTTGTTTAGTACGGGCCCGAAACGCATCAAGGGCAGGATCAATCTCAACACCGCTGGCCGCGAGGTCCTCTGTTGTCTCGCCTATGGGGCGCTTGCTGAGGATGATGCCATTGCGATCAGAATCAGTGAGGCCCATGACACTGCGTATGCCCTCGCGCCTCCCACCCAGCAGTGGCAGGCTACTGATGGGTGTTTGCGCCGAGTGGCTGAGCACATTGCCGATGGTATCATTCGCGCGCGGCCCTTTGTCAGCACTTCGCAACTGACCGGCATTGTGGATGACAGAGGGATTAAACTCTTTGGTAATCCCATGCTGCATGAGCCTGATGGTGGCCTGCAGTGGTCCGATCAAGCGGCGGAGGAATTGTTCGCGCGCGTGCATGATCAATCGGGGGTTCGCTCTCGCAACTTTCGGGTCTGGCTGGTGGGGCAATGCCTGCAGGGTTCGGATGACTCGCTCACGGTGACGGCTCAATCCAAGCGGGTGATGAGTGTGTTTGTGGATCCCGGGAAACGGGATGCCAATGGGCGGCTGATTATGCAAAACCAGAGAGTTCGAGTCATTCATGAATGTGAGTTTTAGAATTCTGTTATTTATCATGATCTCGCCAGGCGCGCTGGGCACGCCAGGCACGGCAGCGGCACACGAGTGGGCGGGCCTGCGCGTGGCCAACGCGGTGGGCGAGGGGACCCTTCAAGTCGAGAGCAAGGGTCGCACATGGCAGGTTGGCGGACTGAAATCAGGAGAGGTATCTGCTCTGCGGCGTCTAAAACCAGGCAGTCACCGCCTTACTTTCTCTGTCGATGGAATGTTGAAGCGGGAAATACGCTTGAGTCTCAAGCCTAGCCAGTGCATCACGCTGGTAGCGCATATGGTGGTAGCGCCAAGGGTGGGAATGGAGCTGCCACGCGTGCAGATCAATGTGCTCAAGTTGGAGTCGGCACCGATGGCAGCAGGCCGTGTGGCCACCGTCGTGGATGTGGGTGTGCAAGCGCGTCGTTTCTTGGAGATCAGGCAAGTCGGTGCATCCTGGTCGCCAATTGCGCTGCGGCGTCTGGAACCACAGCGTTTTTATATCCAACAGCACCGCGGCTACCTGCCGCTCAGACATGGTCAGCAGCGTCTGGCCTCGATGCCGGTTTTCGAACAAGGCCACCACGTGCTGGTGCTCTACGAAAATGGCCAAGGCCAGCTCAGCTCAATCAGCTTTCTCGACCGCCCCTGGCCAACCTCAGATGTGCCCATGCCCTGAGGGCTTTGACCTTGCCAATCACTCTCCCAAGGATTTGGATTCGCATCTTGTAGGGGGTTTCACTCACCCTCGACGCTCAGCCGCCGTGGCGGAATTGGTAGACGCCGCGGACTTAAAATCCGCTGAAGGGCAACCTTCGTGGGGGTTCGAGTCCCCCCGGCGGCACTTATAATCAATAGGTTATGAAGTGCCTGGCTGGCTGGGCTCAATTCAGTGTGCCACTATTTTTGAGTGTCAGTGGTCTTGGCAACAGTAAGATTGCTCCTACTGCCCCAACTTCCGGTATGCTAGCCATTCTCATCCCCGAGCCCTCATCTGTTTTTCTCGCTTTGCTCGGTAGCTTCATGCTGCTGCGCCGTCATGGCGGGGATGGAATGGGCGCATGATACAAATTCATTCATTGAAGCGCCAGATCTTTGGATCTAAGACTTTTTTGAGTCTATGATGGCCTGGGAAAAACTTGATTTTCTTGCCGAATGATCTCACTGACCTTAATCATTCTATCGTGAAATTTCTATTTCGGCGTCTGTTTTTATTGCTTGGAGCTCTTCTTTGCCACGCTCTGAATTCCTGTGCTCCGAAGGCTCCTCCGGAGGGCTCGCACGCGCATTTTGCGCTGCGTGAGGATTATCCAAAAACCTCCGACTACTGGAAGGACAAGGAGTTGTATGGGCAGATGACTCCTGATGCCACACGCATTAAGATCGATACCTCACTTCAACGCGGTTTTTTGCTGCATGGTGAGCAGGTGGTTATCGACTACCCCATCTGTTCCGGACGCAAAACCCACCCGACACCCAAGGGGGTCTACAAGGTCCTTGAGAAGAAAGTGGAAAAGTCTTCCAACCGGTATGGTCGCATCTACGATGCTGAGGGCAAACTCGTAAATGGTGACGCTGATATCCGCATCGATGAAGTGCCCGAGGGCGGCAAGTTTGTGGGAGCTCCCATGCCCTACTGGATGCGCCTGACCAATGATGGTATTGGTCACCACGTTGGGCCGGTTAAACGCTACCCAGCCTCCCATGGCTGCATTCGTGGACCGCAGAAGGTGATCCCCTATATCTTTAAGCGGGTGCAAATGGGCAGCGAAATTATGGTCGACTGATGCACTGAGTTGCTGGTGTGGCGCCTCAGCACCTCTTGCGGCGCAGGATAAGCAGACTGCCGAGCATCGCTAGAATGGCCGCGGAAGGTTCCGGCATGGCATGAATTTTCAGGTTGTCGATGCGGTTGTTTCCCGTGGGGCTACTGGCGCCATCAAAGCTCAGACGAAGCCAGACGTCGGGTGCGCCGTCGAGTGCGTCCACGCTCGAGAGATCGAAGCTCTGCAGGGTAAAGAAGCTGGCGGGATCGTAGCTTGCACCAAAGTCGGTGAATTGAATTCCATCGGTGGACCAGGAAAGCTGCACGGCATTGAAGCCGGTGGCGGTTCCTTGAGTGGCCATGCTCAGCGCTGGGTTGGCCTGCCCGACCAGCGAAATCTGTAGGGTGATGGAGCTGCCGTTTCCGCTGTTGGCGGAGCCGGCGATCAGACTCAGAGACTCCTCTGCAGAGTCTTCATTCAGCCGGTTGATGGTGCTGCCTGCGAAGTCATCCACGGTCCCCTGCCAAGAGCTCAGATCCAAGGTGCCGGATCCTTGGGAGGCGGCGATGGAGATGGGGACGCCGCTGAATCCGGGTGTGGCGGCGGAGGTGATGGAGAGCTCGTTGAAATTCCAATAAGCGACCAGGGAAGCCTGGGTGGAGTGGGTGGTAATGGCGGAAATGGGCAGAAGCAGAAGCAGGCGCATGACGCTGTGATAATATCCGCATCATTAAAAATATAAATAATAAAATTATATATTAACTTTGTAATTTTCGAAGCGCGCCACGGATGAGCTCCTCTGCGGGAGCGTTGCTGTCTGCATCCACAAGGGCGCGCACGGCCTTGCGCGCGTCGACCTGTTTGTAGCCCAGTGCAATCAGGGCGAGTTCGGCATCGGCTGCGGGAGCGCTGACTGTGCCGGCGGCGGCATCCTGCCATGTGTCAGTGACTCCGACCTTATCCTTGAGTTCGAGGACAATGCGTTCAGCTGTCTTCTTGCCCAAGCCCTTGACTCGGGAAATTTGTGTGGCATCGCCACTAATGACGCAGCTCTTGAAGCGGGCGACAGGCATGCCGCTGAGCACGGCCATGGCTATCGCGGGGCCGATGCCGCTGACCCGCTCGATGAGCATGAGAAAGAGGTCGCGCTCTTCCTCGGTTGCGAAGCCATAGAGATTGTGGGCGGTTTCGCGCACTTGTAGGTGGGTGCGCAGGTCGACCTCCATGCCCTCGGATGGGTTGAGATGATCAAAGGTGGAAATGGGTATGTTTACCAGGTAACCCACTCCTTGACAGTCCACAACAAGGCGGTTTGGGTAGGCTTCAATGATTTTGCCGCGGAGTCTTGCGATCACGGAATCATTTAATCATGCAACAATGGTTAGGAAAGCTTAAAGGGGGGCGACGCTGTCCGCCGGTTGCTGATTTGTGGTTCTTAGTTCCCAGTTGATCTCGTGTTCGGTCCGATGCGGAGGGTGTGGTTGGCCTCTGGCCATGCAAACCGGGTTGTTCCGCTCAGTCTCGATGGATCATCCAAAATCAAACGAGAAACCAGGAAACAGGAACAGGACCGACTCCGTCGGACCTACCTCATCATGTCATGATACACGGTTACTCGGTGTCCTTCGAACTGACGTAGTGCCTCGCGGTATTTCTTGGTGGCTTCTCGGCGTTTGATGCTCTTGATGGCGGCGATGATTTCCTCGCGGGCCTCCTCGAAGATGCGCTGCTTGGCGGGTTGCTGTCCGAGGACCTCGACCAGATGCCAGCCGATGGAGCTCTCGATCAGAGTGGGCTGATAAGCGGGCAGATCCCACACGGCCTTGGCGAAGTCCGCGGGCAGGCGTTCACGCACGACCCAGCCCAAGTCTCCACCATTGTGTTTGGTGGCAGAGTCCCGACTGATTTGCTTGGCCAGGGTAGCGAAGTCGCTATCGCCAGAGTTGAGCGCGGCCTTGGCAGCTTCGAGTTGTTGCCGGGCCGCAGCCTCTTGCACCTCGAGCGAGGGTATGAAGAGATGGCGCAGGTGGCGGTGCTCCGGATTGGCCAGCTGCTTTTTGTTTTGCTCGAACCAGTTGCGGGCTTCCTCCTCCGAGACTTCACTAAGTGGTGCGATCCTCAGCTCGATGTAGGCTTCCTGCTGCATCTGGGCGGCGATGCGATCCCGCAGATCCTGCATGCCTTCGATGCCCTGGGATTTCATCGCAGTCAGCAGGGCCTTATCACCTGAAAAGCGCCTCTTGAAGCGCTCAACGCGAGATTCCAGTTCCTTGGAATTGATGATGAGTTTCTCGGTGTGTGCCATGGCCTTGACCCGCAGCAGTTCGTGATCGATGAGTTCGTCGAGCGCGGCATAGCGCACGAGCTGCTGCTGGCTTGCTGTCATGTCATCGTAATTCTGGCCCATACGCCAGACGCGTTCGTGGGCGGCGCGCAAGACCTGGCTGCGGGTGATCGGATGGTTGAAGACCTGCGCGACGACTCCATTGGCCTTGGCCCTGGCAATGGCCTCGGCGCTCTGCGGATCCTTGGCTGAAATGCGTTTGGAAAGGGGACCGTTGAAGACAAATAGGTCGAGTCCCAGATAGGTCAGCACGGCGCCATACACACCGAATTGCCAGAGAAACTTTTTGAGTTGTTTGTTGGTCACGGTGGTGAAATGGATCAGCGAATCTCGATGGTGGCGCCCGGCCGGATGAACTTGGGCAGTCGGGCAGCGTCCCAGTTGCAGAGGCGGATGCATCCGGAACTGCGGGCGCGGCCGATGGTTTCCGGATTGCTGGTGCCGTGGAGGCCAATGCCGCGCTTGCTGGTGCCGTTCCAGATGATACCCACCGGACTGTTGGGCCCCGGTGGGATGTTGAGGGTTTCTTCCTCGGGACCGCGCTCACCGGTGTCGAGGAAGGTCTGATCGTATCTCCACCATGGCATTTCGACCATGTTGCGTAGCTCCCAGGTGCCGATGGCGATGAATTTCGGCCGACCGGGTGTGATCGGGAAAGTGGCGACAAGGTTTTTGTTCTTGCGGCCTTCATTGATTGCGATGGCATCTCCGGGTTTGGCTACCACCAGAGCGGCGGGTGCCGGCTTGTAGATGCGCAGCTGGTTGGCCTTGGTGTCGACGACCACATGGCGGCTGCTGAGTTCATCGTCCTTTTCGTGGCTGTTAGCTCCCAGTTTCTCAATCAGGAATGGCTCGACGTTGGGCACGAGGATGCTGTCCCCGGCCTCGAGTTTTTCGAGATTCTGGGGGGCGTTGATGGCGCGTAGGAAATCCTCATCGCAGTGGTAGCGCTCGGCGAGAAACTCGCTCATGCGGCGGTAGCTCATGCGCTTCTTGGCGGCTTGGCCAGCGCGGTCGGAATCGTAGGGCAAGCTAGGGTCGACCCACTGCCTGGCCACCTCGGATACCACTGCGGTGGCCATGGGGTGCTTTACCTCACGCCTTGCAGCCTTCATAGCGTTCTCAATGTCGTCCGGGGGGTATCCGTTTGCCTCGTTCCAAGCCTGCAGGGAAAGGGTGGTGAAGCGGCCCGGTTTGCCATCGATCACGCCGGGTCCGAAGTGGCTCTGATCGAGAAAAATCTGCAAGCGGAGTGCATCAGCGGTCTCGAGTTCAAGGTATGGAGCGTCGCGTCCACTGGCGACCGGCAGGCTCAGCAGGGCGAGGATGAAGAGGCAGGCTAGAGGTCGGATCATGTGGATCTGAGTGTCTTGGGCAGGAGGCTTATTCGGTTTGAGTGGCGAATGGCGCCAAGCGTCCGGCAACTTGTTGGGATACCACCGCGGTGATCTGCACGCAATCGGCTAGGTAGTCGGTGGACAAGATCTTGGCCTCACGGTGCAGGAGGTTGATTAGATCACCCCGCTCTTGCGGGATGCGGTATTGCAGGCGTTGAATGCGGTCGAAAAGTTTGTTGCAACAGGCCTCGTGCAGCCTCGTCAGATTTGTGCCGGTGACCGCCGAGATTCTCAAGGCGTCAGGATATTTCAGTTTGAGTTCAGCCAATTGATCGGGGTCATTGACCAGGTCAATCTTATTGAGCACGGTGATGACGGGTTTGTCGTCGGCTCCCAGTTCACCGAGAACCTTGAGGGTGGTATCGTGAAAGCGCTCGATTTCCGGTGACGTGGCATCCAGCACGTGGATGAGGAAGTCGGCGAGCACAGCTTCCTCGAGGGTGGCTTTGAAGGCCTCGACCAAGCGGTGGGGCAGGTTGCGTACAAATCCGACGGTATCGGTGATCAGCAGCGGTTGGCCGTCGGGAAGCTCAATGCGCCGCGTGGTGGTATCCAAGGTGGCAAAGAGCATGTCCTTGGCTAGAACATTGGCATCACTCAGCTTATTGAGCAGGGTCGACTTGCCGGCGTTGGTATAGCCGACGATGGCGGCATGGGGAGTCTCCTGTTTTTCGCGGACCTTGCGTTGGGTGGCACGCTGCCTACGCACATCCTCCAACTCGCGTTTGCAGCGATCAATGTTGGTGTTGGCCAGACGTCGGTCGACTTCAATCTGCTTTTCACCCATGCCGCGCGACGCTCCGGCGCCACCTGTGCCACCACCACCCTCGCGGTCGAGGTGCCCCCACATTCTTGCCAGGCGGGGCAATGCATACTGCATGCGCGCGAGTTCCACCTGCAGGCGGGCTTCCTTGGTGGCCGCGCGCTTGGCAAAGATGTCGAGGATTACCTCTTCACGGTCGATCACGCAGATATCGCCCAGACGCTCCCATTCGCGTTGTTGCGAGGGGGCGAGTCCGTTGTCGACCACGATGACATCACATTCGTGCGCCTTGGCCAGATCCACGATCTCCTGAGCCTTGCCGGTGCCACAGAGGAACTTTTTCTTCATCTCCCGGCAGCGGGCCAGGACCTTCTGCTCCACACCGATACCCAAGGTGGATACCAGCTCTCCGAGTTCCTCGAGAAGTGATTCGGCCTCCTCAAGTTCACGGGTATCGAAGCAGAAACGCACCAACAAGGAGCGTTCCACCATGTCTGGTTTTTCCCGGACTTCGAACATGCGGCCGCAGCAATAACACCGGCACGCGGCCTGAGCCACGGAAATTGCCGGATTTGGCGACGAAAAAGACTGAAATTTGGTTTCGATTCTTGCGACACGGCTCTGGGCTGCCTAAGCCATTCGCGCCATGAGTGACCAAGCAGCACCCGCCCCTGATGGAGCGAATCCACCCGCCCCGCAATCCACTGAAGCTGAACTGATTGCCGTTCGCCGAGAGAAACTCGCCAAGCTTCGTGAGCTCGGGGTGGATCCCTACGGCTCTCGCTTTGAAGTCACCACCACTCCCGGGGAGTTGCGGGCCAATTTTCAAGATGAGAAAAAAGTAAGGATCGCCGGCCGCATCACCGCCATTCGAGACATGGGCCGATCGGTCTTTTTCCAGATCGGTGATGTGCATGGTTCCATCCAAGGCTTTGTCGGCATCAAGCATCTGCCCGATGATCAGCAAGACATTTGGAAGTGCCTTGATCGTGGAGACTGGATTGGCGTTGAGGGTGAAACCTTTACCACCCGCACCGGTGAGCCGACGGTGAAGCTTGAGAGTTTTACTGTGCTCTCCAAGTCGCTTCGCCCGATGCCCGATAAATTTCACGGTCTTGCCGACCGCGAAACCAAATACCGCAAGCGCCACCTCGACCTGTTGGGCACCCCCGAGAGTGCCGAGATCTTCGTGATCCGCTCGCAGATGGTTGCCGAAATGCGCAACTTCTTTCATGAGCGCGGCTACCTAGAGGTCGAGACTCCCATGCTCCAAAGCGTGGCCGGTGGTGCCGCTGCCCGCCCTTTCGAAACCCACCATAATGCCTTGGGCATGCCTCTGACCCTGCGTATTGCGCCCGAGTTGTTCCTGAAGCGGCTGCTGGTCGGTGGCTTCACCAAGGTCTTTGAGCTCAATCGCAACTTCCGCAACGAGGGCATTTCACGCCGCCACAATCCCGAGTTCACCATGCTGGAGGCTTACCAAGCGTTTGCAGACTTCGAGGAAATGGCCGAACTGGTCGAGAGCATGGTCTGCCACCTCGCAGAGAAGTTCTGTGGTGGGCTCAAGATCGAGCACAAGGACGAGGAAGGCAATGTGACGCGCACCATCGACTTGAGTCGTCCCTGGAAGCGCGCCAACTACCATGACCTGGTCAAGGAAGTGGCCGGTGAGGACTTTTTCGACATCACGCCCGAAGCCCGCATTGCGAAGTGTGAGGAACTCGGCGTGCAGCTTTCCGACGAGATGGAGGACTACGAGGTCATCCAGCAGGTCTTTGAGAAGAAGGTCGAAGAACATACCTTTGACCCCTGCTTTGTCACCCGCGTGCCCAGCGAGTTGATCCCGCTGGCCAAGGTGACTCCGGGTGGCAAGACCGTGGAAGTGTATGAGCTCATCATCAACGGCCAGGAAATTTCCCCCGGTTATTCCGAGCTCAACGACCCCGATGTCCAACGCGAGCGCCTCGAGCACCAGGCTGGTGGCGAAGAGGAGCAGTTGGTCGACTACGACTTCATTGAGACCCTTGAAAGCGGCATGCCCCCGGCGGGTGGCATCGGCATCGGCATTGACCGCCTGATCATGATGCTCACCGGAGCCCCGACGATTCGTGACGTGGTGCTCTTCCCGCTGCTCAAGAAGAAGGAGTAGGCGGCAAAGCCGCTTGTCCCTGGTCATTCGTCCTTAGTTCATCGTCAACAGGCAACGCTTCGCGTTGCGTGGTTCAAGGATTAGGGTAGAATCGTGCATCATGCGTTTTTTTTGTCTTCTGATCGCTCTGCTTGTGGGTGCTGAGGCCCAGGTCATTCCCAAAAATACCACCCAATGCCTGGTGGGCATCGCGGAGGATTGGAACAGCAGTCATGCCACGCTGACGCTTTACGGGAAGAAGGATGGCAAGTGGCAGAGGGTCGGTGAATCGTGGCCCTCACGCCTTGGCAAGAAAGGCATGGCCTGGGGGCTTGGTCTGCATCCCAATCCCAAGCGGGCGGTTCTCAAGAAGGAGGGCGATTGGAAAAGTCCGGTGGGCGTCTTTGCCCTCGGTGGAGTGTGGGGCTATGACCGGACTATCAAGAAGCACAAGGACCTGCCCTACACCCGCATCACCTCACGCCACTTGTGGGTCGAGGATCCGGAGTCCAAACACTACAATCGCCAAGTGGTGCTAAAGCACGAGCCCAAGGCCGAATGGGAGAAGAAGGCGCAGATGCGCCAGAACGATCCGGCTCATGCCCTCAAGCTGTTCATTGCCCACAATGCGCCACCCAAGGTGGTGAAAGGAGGGGGCTCCTCCATCTTCTTTCACATCTGGCGTGATGGTGGCGCAAGGCCGACGGCGGGTTGCACGACCATGGCGGAAAACAAGTTGCGTGAGTTGATTGCCAAGTTGGACCCCGACCAAGGTCCGGTCTACGTGCTGCTCCCAAAAGAGGAGTATGCGAAATACAAGAAGGCCTGGCAGTTGCCCTGAGTCAAACAACTAGGAACTGAGAACCAGGAACAATGCCGCTTGCGGCATCACACCTCGCCGTCCGGATAGAGCTGGTGGCTCTTGATCGCTTCCACAGCAACAGCAGCAGCGGTGCCGAAGATGGTTTGCTCGTCAGCTGTGCGGGGAATCTGGGCAGCCGGACGAGCGAGGCCGACGATGATCTGGCCGTAGCCGCGGGCTCCTGCGACATGCTGCAGTAGCTTGGAGGAAATGTGGGCGGCGTCCAGATTGGGAAAGATCAGCACGTCGGCACTGCCTTGGTTGCCGTCGGCGTATTTGATTTCTGATGCCTTGGGATCCACCGCAACGTCGGCTTGGACTTCCCCCTCAATTTTGAAGTCAAGGTGCTGCTCTTGGATCCGGGTCTGGGCGAGGATGGTGGCAGCAGCCATTTTCTGTGCGCCCTTTGTGCCCGCGCTGCCCTTGGTGGAGTGGCTGAGCATGGCGATGAGTGGGGCACGGCCCAGCGCATGGCTGGCCAGCTTGCCGGTCTCGATAGCGAAGCTGCTGAGCTCTTCGACCGAGGGCTTGGGTACCATGGCTGTATCGGCGAGAAAGAGTAGTCCGGCGCTGCCGAGGTGATTGAGGTGTTCTCCGATCAGCAGGGTGACACCAAAGATCTTGGGTATACCGGGCATGGGTTTGACGGTCTGTATGAGTGCGCGGAAGTAGGTGGCCGGAATGCTTTGGTTGCCGCCAACGATGGCATCGGCCTGACCGTATTGGACCATCATGGCGCCGTAGTAATGGGGGCGTGAGACAATCTCGAATGCGTTGGTGCTGTGGCGACCCCGGTAGCGCTCCATCTTTTCGTGTCGCTTGCAGAAGAGTTCGAAATCCGTGGAATTGGGAGGGTCGATGGTATGGATCAGCTTCAGCGCAATGCCTGCTTGTTCGGCAATCTTTTTGATCCGTTCGCGTTTGCCCAAAAGAATGGGAGCGACGACCTCTTCTTGGACCAAACGTGCAGCAGCAGCGATGACCCGCTCGTCTTCGCCCTCGGTGAAGACGACCCGTTTGGGATGGCGGCGCAGCTGGTCGAGCAGATGGCTGACGACATCTGGTCTTGCTGGGCGATCCTCGGTATAACTGGGCATCAGCGGCGATTGCTTGCAACGCAGCTGAACTCTAGTATGCCTTTCATGCGAAGCGCAACCACCGATTGCCAGTGTGTGCCGCAAGCAACAAATGATATGCGCCAAATTCTAAACCCCACATATCTGTGCAAGACGGTGTGGGTTTTTGGACCCATGATTTAGAATTTTTCCCATGCCCGCAAACTATCATACTCATACACCACTTTGTCGCCACGCTGAAGGCGAGCCTGCGGCCTACGTAGACGCCGCGATTGCTGCAGGATGGAGCGAGTATGGAGTTTCTGATCACGCCCCGCACAGGCCCGAACCCTACGACGATTGGCGTATGCTGGAGGCAGATCTGCCGGCATATTTCGAGTGGATCGAGCATGCCCGTGCCCATGCCTCGGGCCGGATCCCCATTCGCGCCGGTCTTGAATGCGATTGGCTGGAGGCTTGTGGTGACTGGGTCGCCGAACTGGCATCGCGCTACTCATGGGACTACCTCATTGGTTCCGTCCACTACTTGGGCGATTGGGATTTCGATAACCCGAAGTGGGTTGGTTCGGTGTGGGCGCATTCGGATGTCGAGGATGTGTGGACCCGCTACTGGGCGACCTATGCGCGGATGGCAGAAAGCGGGTTGTTCGATATTCTCGGCCACCCAGACCTGATCAAGAAGTTCGGCTATCGCCCCGATGGGGATCTGAGCCGTTTTTACGAGCCCGCCATCGATGCGATTGCCGCTTCTGGCTGCACCATAGAGCTTAACACTGCAGGCTGGCACAAGCCCTGTGAGGAGGCCTATCCCTCACCGGAGTTTTTGGAACTTGCCTGCTCTGCCGGTATCCCCATCGTGATTTCCACGGATGCGCATCGCCCGAGTGAGGTGGGCCGGGACAAGGATCGTGCGACCGAGTTGCTGAAGTCAGTGGGTTACCAGCAAACGCAGCTCTTTGAGGGGCGTAAGCGGAAAGCGGAGGCACTGCAAGCGTCCCCATGACCATCCTTCATGACGGCAGCGAAGCAACTCAATGCCCAACCAACCAAAGGATAGGCTGCGGCCAGAATCCAAAGAGGAGTGTCGCACCAGTCAGCAGGCTGATGCAGATGGAGCTGATGAAGGGGACCTTGATGGCTGGGGCCCCCTCGGCCTCGTTCCACCACATGGCGCGGATGACCTTGAAGTAGTAATAGAAGCCCGCAGCCGCTCCGATCAAGGCCACGCTGATTGCGGCCCAGAGTCCGGCGTCGACAGCCACTGAGAAAGCCAGAAATTTACCGACGAAGCCAGCGGTGAGTGGAACCCCCGCCATCGAGGCGAGCAGCACGGTCATGGCCATGGCCAGGCGCGGGTTGGTTTTGCCAAGGCCATCGAAGTCCGAGATCTCCTCGCCGCCGCGCTGGATGCGCACCTGTGCCAGGATGAAGAAGGCACCGAGGGTCATCACGAGATAGGTGACGAGGTAGAAGGAGACGACTTCATGGGAGTTGAGGCGGGAATCGACGTCGGCTGGCCAGTTGTAGGCGCTCAGAGCCAACAAGAGGAAACCGGCATGGGCGATGGAAGAATAGCCGAGCAGGCGCTTGAAGTTGCTCTGTGCGATGGCACCGAGGTTGCCGTAGATGAGAGTGGCGATGGTCAGGATCATCAGGACACCGAGGATCGGCATCGTGGGAGCGTGCAGCAAAATGGTGTCGAGAAAACGCATCAGCAGAACGAAGCCGGCGGCCTTGGAGCCCACCGAAAGGAAGGCGGTGGTGGGGCTGGGAGCTCCCTGATACACATCGGGAATCCAGAGTTGCATGGGCGCAGCACCGATCTTGAAGGTGAGGCCGATCAAGACGAGAGCGACGCCGAAGAGCAGAGGGGTGTTGGGACCGCTGGCTTGCATCTCAGCTTGTTGCCGGAGTAGGTCTGACATCTGCTCGAAGTTGAGGGTGCCCAAAGCGCCGTAAATCCAGGCAATGCCGTAGACCAGAAAACCGGTGCTCAGTGCTCCCAGGATCAGATATTTCACGCCGGCCTCCAACGAGCCAAGGTTGCGGCGCATGTAGGCGACCAAGATGTAGAAGGTGATGGTGACTAACTCGAGGGCGACAAAAGCTCCGGCAAGATCCTTGGCGGATGCCAGCCACATCATGCCCGCACAGGCGAAGATGGGCAGGGAGTAATACTCGCCGGTATTGTTCTCGCTCTGGGGTTCTTCAGTGAAGCGGGAGAGGATGGCGCGGTAATCAACACTCATCAGCAGCACCAGGATGGTGGTGATCAAGGCGAAGCCCTTGAAGAAAACGGCCATGCTGTCGAACTGGTAGAAGTTCCAGATCGGCCAGTCCTGATTGCCAGAACTCGCGGCTGCAGAGATTGGAAGTAGCCCAAGGACAATAAGCAGACCCGCCGAACCGGCGAGGCCCAGCCAAGCTTTGCTCTTGGTGGGTACAAAGGCCTCCGCCACGAGGAGGATGATCCCCAAAGTGATGGTCAGTGCTTCTAGGTAATATGCAGGCATGGAAAGACGGGACCTATCTGAGTAGGTTAAGTAGAAGGTTCGGATAAAGACCGACAGCGAATAGTACAACCGTCAGGAGCACCGCGGGAATACGATCCATAAAAGTGAGATCCTCAGCCGATTCGGTGCGGGGAATGGCCGGGCCTTGGAAAATATTTCGATAGGCGCGCAGCATATAGACGGCTGAGATCACCACGCCCCAGATGGAAATGATGCAGGCGATCTGAACGGAGCCGAGGCCCTGTGTCGGATCATAGCCTTGGAAGGCGGAGAGAAAGACCAGTACCTCACCGGCAAAGTTCGCAAGACCGGGAAGACCAATCGAGGCCATGCCCGCAATGCCGAAGAGGAAGGCTAACTTGGGCGCGGCCTTGGCGAGGCCGCCGAGCTCCTCCAGATCGAGCGTGCCCGTCTTGCGCTCGATGCTATCTGCAAGGCCAAAGAGCAGCGCAATGGAGATGCCGTGGGCGAACATCAGAAGGATAGCAGCGGGTTTGGCGAGCGTGTTTTCCGGAAAGGCCACCAGGGCGGCAATCGCCAGAAAGATGTAGCCCATGTGCATCACCGAGGAATTGCCCAATAGGTCGAGGCGGCGTTGGGAAACAGTCACGTAGCCAACCCACAGAATGTTAGCCAAGAGCAGCACCAGAACTGGCGTCAGCCAAACCTGCATCCCCTCGGGAACCATGGGGACAGCAATGCGCAGTAGGCCGTATAGACCGAACTTCTTGAGCACTCCGGCGTGGAGCATGGCCACGGGAGCCGGGGCACTGGCGTAGGCGGGAGCAGCCCAGGAATGGAAGGGGAAGAGCGAGACCAGGGTGCCAAAGCCGACAATCAGCAGCGCCGCGATGCTCTTTTGGGTGCCGGAATCCAGAGCGTTCTCGCCGCTCAGGTTCTCGACCATGCTCGGGATGTGCATGGTGCCCGCAAGGTTGGCGAGCCACACCAGACCGACGAGCAGGATAATCGAGCCGAGGCCGAGATAAATGGTGATCTTCCAAGCGATGGCCTTGCGCTCGCCGCGACCGAGAATGCCGATCATCAGGAAGGTCGGGATGAGGGCGAGTTCGTGGAAGGCGTAGAAGAAGAAGAGGTCGGTGGTGGCAAAGGCACCGAGGGCACCGGCCGAAATCAGCAGCGAGGAGCCGTAGTAGAGGGTTTCGCGTCCCGCGGGAGCCTTGCCTGAGAGCACGGCGGCCAGCGTCACGATGACAGAGAGCAGAACCAGCACCATGCTCATGCCGTCTGTGCTGAAGGCGAGATTGATTTCTGGTTTGGAGAGCACCTGCACGCTGAAGTCCAGACAGCTGCAGTCGCGCATCACGGCAGCGTAGATGCCAAGCACCAGATTGGCGCCGGCAGAGTAAATCGCCGTCTTGCGCGCAGGTGCGCCCAAGAGGATCGCAATGAAGGCGATCAGGGGCAGAAAGACGATGAGGGCGAGCATGGTTGATTGGAGAAATGGGTGAGTCAGTAAAACACCGTGAAGTAGACGACAAGGATCACGCCGAGGCCGACGGCAAAAGCGTAGTATTGGAGCTTGCCGGATTGGATGGCGCGGCAGACTTGGCCGATGCTGGCAGCCCCCCGGCTGAGGCCACCGACCAGGAGCCCGTTGATGATGAGTTCATCGAAGAAGTGCAGGATGGCCGCCACCGTGTTCTGGAACACCGGCACCAGGAAGTTGTCGTAGAAGCGGTCGACGTAAAAGAGCTCGCGCAGGAGCGCAATGCAAACGGGGTCCCGGTCCTTGCCGCGGTAGAGGATGAATGCGACACTCGATCCGATGAGCAAAGCACCCAAGGAGATGAAGAAGAGTGCATTCAGATGGAATTCACCCGCATGGGCGGGCTGTGCCGGAGCAATGCCCGAGAGCCAGCCGGCGATGACGGCGAGCACGGCGAGCAGAGCCAGAGGAACCCACATCAGCGGCCCGACTTCCTTGGCGTGATCTGAGTGATCACTGCGGGATTTTCCAAGTAGGGCGATGACGACCAGTCGTGTCATGTAGAAAGGAGTGAGCACGGCAACAGCCGCGGCGATTATAAATAGGGTCATGTTGGACTCCTTAGCGGCATGCAGGATGAGTTCCTTGGAGAAGAAGCCGGAAGTGAAGGGCACGGCAATCAGGGCCGCAGTGCCGATGAGGAAGGTGATGGCGGTGATCGGCATCTTCTTGAGTAGTCCGCCCATCTTCCAGATGTCCTGTTCGTGATGGCAGGCATAGATGATGGCACCCGAGCCGAGGAAGAGGAGGGCTTTGAACCAGGCGTGGGTGAAGAGGTGGAACATGCCGGCTTCACCATGAACCAGACCCACAGCCATCACCATGTAGCCGAGTTGGGAGAGCGTGGAGTATGCGAGGATCTTCTTGATGTCGCTTTGCTGGGTCGCCATGAGGGCGGCAGCAAGGGAGGTGGTGGCACCGATCCATGCAATGACATGGCTTGCAAAGAGGCCTTCAAAGAGCTCCGCACCCAGGGATACCTGCAGGCGGAAGAGCATGTAGACGCCGGCGGCCACCATGGTAGCGGCGTGGATGAGAGCGGAAACGGGAGTGGGACCCTCCATCGCATCGGGCAGCCAGACGTGCAACGGTAATTGGGCGGACTTGCCGACCGCACCACAGAAGATGCAGAGCACAGCGGTGGAGAGTAGGCCGGTGAAGAGGGCGGGGTTGGCGTCCTGGAACCTGATCATGCCCTCCCTCATGTCCTCAAAGGCGAGAGAGCCGGTCAGGCTCCAAAGCAGCAGGATGCCGACCATAAAGCCGAAGTCACCCACGCGGTTGCAGAGAAATGCCTTCTTGGCAGCGTCACCCGCACTTGGCTTTTGATACCAATGACCAATCAGCAGGTACGAACTGACACCGACCAGTTCCCAGAAGATGAAAGTCATGATGAAGTTGTCAGCGAGCACAATGCCCGTCATCGAGAACATGAAAAGAGAGAGGCCGGTGAAGTAGCGGCTGCAGGCCTCGTCATCCTTCATGTAGGCCAGCGAGAAGACGTGGACCAGCGTGCCGATGCCGGTGACGACCAGCATCATGCCGGTGGAGAGTCCATCGAGCTGAATGCCGATGCGCAGCGAGAAATCACCGATACTCGCCCAGTCGAAGCCCGCGTTGCCTTCCTTGCCCAGCAGCAGGATGGAGATCACAAGGCTTGCTGCTGCCGAAGCAGTCGAGAGGTAGGGCACCAGCGAGTGCTTACGCAGCACGAGTTGGTTGGCGGCCGCAACGACCAGCGGCAGGAAGAGAAGGATCCAGGCGGAGTTCATGGCGGTTTTTATCCCTTGAGCGCAGTGAGTTGGTCGGTTTGCACGCTCTGACGGGCACGGTAGAGGGCGACGATGATGGCCAGGCCGACCGCGACTTCAGCGGCGGCGACGGCAATGACGAAGAACACCATCATCTGGCCGTTGTAATCAGGTAGCCCATTAACGGTGTGGAAGCGGGAGAAAGCGATAAGAGTCAGGTTGGCGGCACTCAGCATCAGCTCCAGACACATGAAGATGATGATGATGTTGCGGCGAAGCACCACCCCAGCCAGTCCGATGGCGAAGAGCAGGCCGGAGACGAGAAGGTATTCGTTGAGGGAAGCCATGGATCAGGCAGATTTTTTCTTGGAGAGCGACACCACGCCAACAGTGGCGACCAGCAGCAATACGCCGAGCATCTGCAGCGGGAAATTGTATTCGGTGAAGAGTTTGTGTCCGACCAGGTGAACGTCGGGCAGGCTGCCTTCCTTGAGGGACTTCACGATAGCGCTGTCCGCACCAACAGGGTGCGGGTTGTCATCACTCTCTTTGGTCAGGAGTTGTGCGGATTCGACCATTCGCTGCTTGTTGAGCGGCGCATCTGACATCTCCATGTCGGGGTTGGCACCAAGCACACCAATCAGTTGGATGACAAAGGCGGCGACTAGGCTGAGGCCTGCGGCAATGCCGGCCAGCGAGCGGGCATTGCCTTTCTCCACCTTGAGGTCGAGTAGCATGATGATGAACAGAAAGAGCACCATGATCGCACCCGTGTAGACCAGGATCTGGATGATACCCACGAAGAAGGCGCTCAGCGTGATGAAGAGTCCGGCTAGACCGATGAAGCAGGTGACCACGGCCATGGCGCTCGAGACCGGATTGCGCAGGGCAACCACGGCGATGCCGCCGAGCAGCGTGAGCCCAGCAAAGATCCAAAAAACAAGGGATGGAAGGAGTTGGTTCATTTCAGTTCGTTCCACTTGTTGACCAAGCCCACGCGCTTACCTCCGATCTCATAGAGCTTCTTCTTGTCGTGGACCATATCTTCGCGGCTGTAACCGGTGATGAGGTAGTCCTTGCGAAGGTAGATGGCCTGTTCGGGGCAGACCTCCTCACACATGCCGCAGTAGATGCAGCGGATCATGTCGATTTCGAATTCCTTGGGTCGCTTCTCGACCTTGGCCCATTTGTCGTCCGTGGGAATTTCGCCGGGGATGATCTTGATCGCCTTGGGCGGGCAGATGAATTCGCAGAGCTGGCAGGAAACACAGCGCTCGCGGTCCTCTTCGTCAGTGACCAGTGCGGGGGCCCCCCGGTAGTATTCGGGCAATTGATCATCCCAGGTCTGTTCCGGGAATTGCATGGTCACGCCGGTGCCCGATGATTTGAGTGTGCCGGCACCCACGGACTTGCCGAGGATGGTGCGAACGGCGTGGCGCATGGTCAGAAAGAAGCCCCTGATCAAGGCGCCGAGATAGATCTTCTCGCCGAACTTGAGCTTGGGACGTTGGACTTTGATGATGGCCATGCGGATGAGAGGGGGATTATGCCCGAAGGGCTGGGGTTTTGTCCTCGGATACCTTGGCGACCCAGATGATAGCTGCGGTGACTGCAATCAGGACAATGGCGCCGATGGTGATGATGAGAGCTCCGAGCTGCGGGGCGGCGATGATGAGGGCGGCGATGAAAACATTGATGAGGGCAGCTTCGAAGAAGACCACCCAGCCGAGTTTCATGAGTTGGTCATAGCGGAAGCGCGGCACGGTCCAGCGAACCAGAATGAAGAAGAGAATAAAGGCCAGAAGCTTGCCGCCAAAGACCATCATGTGGATGAGGCCCCCGATACCGAAGCCGGCGACCTCCAATGCGGCGATATGCTTATCAAGGCCGAAGCCCAGTGACCAGCCGCCCAGAAAGAGCGTCACGATCAAGGCCGAGCCGATGACCATGGCGGCGTATTCACCCATGAAGAAGAGAGCGAATTTCATCGAGGAGTATTCGGTGTGATAGCCACCCACGAGTTCGGTTTCACATTCGGGAAGGTCGAATGGCATGCGGTTGGTTTCTGCGAAGATCGACACCGTGAAAATGATGAAGGCAATCAGCGCCGGGATCATGAACAACCACTGTTCACCACTATGCTCCCAATAGGCCGCGGAAAAAACCGATCCGTATGCGTTCCAGAGGGGTAGTAGGAGCCAACCATTGTCTACCTGATGCTCGACGATGCGGGTGAGGTTGAGCTCCCCGAAGTATGTCAGCACCGGAATGATGGAGAGGCCGAGCGCAATCTCGTAGGAGATCATCTGCGCGGTCGAGCGCACACCACCCACCAGCGGGTATTTGGAGTTGGAAGACCACCCGGCCAGAGTGATGCCGTAGACCGTGAGTGATGCCACCGCGAAGACGAAAAGCGGGCCGAGGTTGATGTCGGCAATCACCAGGCTTTCGGTGTGTCCGAAGAGGGTGATGTCCGAGCCGAAGGGCACAACGCACACGGTGATGAGCGCTGGCACCACAGTAAGCGCCGGGGCCAGCCAGTAGAAGGCCTTGTTGACGTGGCTAGGGGTAAAATCCTCCTTCAGCAGCAGTTTGATGCCATCGGCCATCGGCTGAACCAAGCCAAAGAGGTGGAAGTCCTTTTTGAAGCCGAAGAGAGTGAGGGGCAGGCCGACCCGGTTGGGTCCGACACGATCCTGGATGACTGCCGAGAAACGGCGCTCGAAGTAGACCGATACCGGCACCAGGGGCAGCAACACCAAGAAAGTCAGAAAGATGACCTTGATCAGAATGATGATGAATGGGGTGAGAAATTCGATCATGGTGGTCAGCCCACAATTTTGCCCGCGGCTTTCGCCGCGCGCTCTTTTTCGAGAAGGAGGATCTTGTGATTGGTTTCTGTAACGATGAGGCCCTGATGGCCGATCTTGGAAAGAGTGAGGTCCGAAAATTCAGAGACTTTGGCGGCCATCGCATTGAAGACATCCTCGATCAGGTGGGTGTCTTTGTCGATGGCACCGAGATCGCGCAGGATTTCCCAGTCGTCTCTTGCATGGCCTTGGGGTTCGATGGCACGGTTGAGGCGTTGCAGGCGACCACTGAGGTTGACCATGGAGCCGCGCTTCTCGGCGAAGGTTGCCGTGGGCAACACAATGTCGGCAGCCAGAGCGGTCGGGTTGGTGGAGTGATGGGCTTGGACCAGAAGTTCCAAACCGGCGAGATCGGTGTCTGCAAAGCCGGCGTCGCTGATGATGTCCTCGCCGAAGACCAGCAGGGCCTTGATGGCTCCGTCCTTGATCTTGGAGCGCAGGGAATCGAGCCCGGCGTAAGGGTCACCGCCGAGCACGAGTTTGGCCCCGGTAGTGTTGGGGTTGCGGTCTGCGGCGATGAGCAACTTATCGGCTTCTCCTTCGCGGGCGACGAGAGTGGGGGCTTCACAGCCGAGCTTGTCGGCAAGTTGCTGACTCAGGAAAAGCTCCTCATTGCACATGCGGCCCGAGGCGATGATGGCGATCTGGCCGGCTTCCATCTGCTCAAGCTTGCTTGTGAGCAACTCCAGCGACTCTTGCCAACTGGCTGGGCGGTGTTGGCCGCCTTCCTTGATCAGCGGCTCGGTGAGGCGGGTCTCCGCATCAATGTAGTGGAAGTTGAGGCGGTGGGAATCCGGCATCCAAGTCGAGTTAACCTCGTCGTTATGACGCGGAGTGATGCGGTGGATCTGATTGCCACGCGTCCAGATGGTGATGTTGGTGCCGGTACCGCAGTTGACATCAATGCTCGGCGTCTCCTTGAGAAACCACACGCGCATCTGGAAGCGGAAGTCGTTGCTGGTGAGAGCCCCCACCGGACAAATATCCGCGGTGTTGAGTGAATAATTGGAGTCCAGCAGGCGTCCCGGGTGAACGGTAAGCGTGGTATGGGTGCCGCGCTGGGTAAAGCCGAGGACGGGATCATCGGCGACTTCGTCCATGAAGCGGATGCAGCGGCTACACATGATGCAGCGCTCGTCGTCGAGACGGATGCGCGGGCCGATATCGACGTTCTTTGGCTTCTTGACTTTCATGTCGACGAAGCGCGACTCGCCACGGCCGTGCTCCACGGAATGCTCCTGCAAGCGGCATTCGCCGGCCTGGTCACAGATCGGGCAGTCCAGTGGATGATTGATGAGCAGGAACTCCATGACACCC
This sequence comes from Luteolibacter sp., assembly GCA_030828305.1. Classification (GTDB taxonomy): domain Bacteria; phylum Verrucomicrobiota; class Verrucomicrobiia; order Verrucomicrobiales; family Akkermansiaceae; genus Luteolibacter. The sequence continues at coordinate 42,970 of JAURCU010000002.1, read as the reverse complement.
TCGCGGCATTTCTCGACCAGCTCGCCTCTGGTCTTGATGCCCATGTTTTCGGAAACGGTATTGGCGCAGGCGATGACCGGCCGCGGCATCCAACCAATGGGTTGGTATCCCTCTTCATCGACATCAGGCTCCACCCCCGGAGTCGGGCGCGGTGGCATGCCCATTTGCACCAGGCACATGCGGCAGTTACCCGGGGAGCTGAGCTTGGGGTGGTAACAATAGTGGGGGACTTCCTGACCGACCTGGCGACAGGCCTCAATCATGCGCGTGCCTTTGGGAAATTGATGCCACTCACCGTCAATCTGCACGTTCACCAGGCCTTTTTCGGCTGCCAAATCGCGGGGCTTTTTCGCGGTCGCGGAGTGGGAATCGCTCATGAGAATTCGGTAGGTCTGTGGGGTGGGCTAGCGCTCTTGGGCAGGCCCTCCGGCGGGACGGCGGGACTATGTGGGTGCTGGCGAGGGCTCGCAAGCGCGCAATCGCCAAAAATTGGGGTTTTTTTGACTACGGAGGGGGAGATTCGTTTGCCAGTCTGGCCCCAGCAGCTATCTTGCGCGCTCGGCCCGAAATCAGGCCTTTTTTCTGATGAATGATCCACATGTAGCCATCGTGGGCGCGACGGGAGCCGTCGGCGTCGAAATGCTTCAATGTCTCGAGCAGCGCAAGTTTCCCGTGGGCAAGCTCAAGCTGCTTGCCAGCGTGCGCTCGGCTGGCAAGGTGATGACGTTTCGAGGCGAGACCGTGGTCGTTGAGGAGCTGACCCACGATTCTTTCGATGGAGTCGACATAGCGCTCTTTAGTGCCGGTGGTAATATTTCCATGGAGTTTGGTCCCTCGGCGGCCAGGTCCGGTGCGGTCGTCATCGACAACTCTTCGGCCTTCCGCATGGAAGCGGACGTAGCGCTGGTGGTGCCCGAGATCAATCCGGAGGCGGTGAAAAACCGCCCGCGAGGCATCATCGCCAACCCCAACTGCACCACCATCATTTCGCTGATGGCGCTTGCTCCCCTGCACGCGGCCTTCGGGCTCAAATCCATCATCGCCTCCACTTATCAGGCGGTGTCGGGCTCTGGCGCCCAAGGCATTGCCGAATTGGAGGAGCAAATGCAGGCCTTGGTCAACGACCAGCCCTTTACCCCGCGCGTCTACCCGCGCCAGATTGCATACAACGTCATTCCCCAGGTTGATGTCTTCACTGACAACGGCTACACCAAGGAGGAAATGAAAATGCAGGGTGAAGGCCGCAAGATCATGGGCCTGCCAGAACTCAAGGTTTCCTGCACCTGCGTGCGTGTGCCCGTCATGCGTTCACACTCTGTGTCCATCACCGCAGAATTTGAAAAGCCGGTGGATGTGGCTGCTGCCCGCGCTTGTTATGAGGGCAAACGAGGTATCGCTGTCTGCGACGATCCCGCCAACATGCAATTTCCCGTTCCTCTCGATACCACCGGCAAGGACGATTGCTTGATTGGCCGCATCCGCAAGAACCTCGTATTCGACAACGCCCTCGATCTGTGGGTCGTTGGTGACCAAGTGCGCAAGGGTGCCGCTCTCAATGCGGTGCAGATTGCCGAGATTCTCTGAAATCACGTTTCGTCATGGAGCTAAAGACTTACCTCAAGGCACAGGCCAAAGCTGTCGATGCGGCAATGAAGGGCTACCTTCCCAAAGCGAGCCAGCATCCCAGAACCATTCACGAGGCCATGCACTACGTGGTCTTTGCCGGTGGCAAGCGCCTGCGGCCCATCCTATGTCTCGCGGCCAACGAGGCATGCGGCGGCAAGCAAGAGGATGCGATGCCCGCCGCCTGCGCGCTCGAGTTGATGCACACCTATTCGCTGGTGCACGATGACCTGCCTGCCATGGACGACGACGACTTGCGTCGCGGCCGCCCCACCTGCCACAAGGTTTATGGCGAAGGCATGGCAGTTTTGTGCGGTGACGCGCTTCTAACAGAGTCTTTCGTGCTGCTCAGCAAAATCAAGGCAGCCAAGCGCTACTCCGCGGCCGACTTCGTGCATGAGCTCGCTCTAACAGGAAGTAGCCGAAAGTTGATTGGTGGTCAGGTGCTCGACCTGGAAGGTGAGAAGACACAGCTCACCAAGCGCGGCCTCATTCGCATTCACGAAGCCAAGACCGCGGCACTCCTCATGAGTTCGCTCAGGCTTGGTGCCATGAGTTCCAACGCCACGCAGTCCCAGTTGGAGGCTCTCAGCCTCTTCGGCTACAAGCTCGGCCTCGCTTTCCAGGTGATTGATGACATTCTCGACGTCACCCAAAGCACCGAGAAGCTTGGCAAGACCGCCGGCAAGGATGCCGTGGTCGAAAAGTCCACCTATCCGGCCGTCATCGGCCTGGATGCCTCACGCAAGGAAGCCACCAAGCTCACCAGGCAGGCGATGCAGGCCCTCGCGCCCTTTGGTAAGAAGCGCAGCGAGCGTCTGCGCGAGATCGCCGCCTATCTGCTTGAGAGGGATTACTGAGTGGAGTCATCAGACACGCCAGTGCGATACCAGGTTGAAAAGGCCCGTGGATGCGGCATGTGGGCGCTCTCTCCACTGCTTCAGCCCGTATTGAGGTTTTCTTCAACACTTCGCTGGGTGGAGATCCACCCAGCGCTAACAACTACACATGCCGCATCGGCGACCTGGTGGAGAAGACATGCAATCGGTGTTCTCGAAATTCTTGGTTTTTATGATGACGGTAGTTTTTTGTCGTCATGGCCAATCTGAAACTCTTATGGGCTCCCAAAAAGGTAAGTAGTTCGCTGAATCTTGGTCTCTGTGTGCTTTTATCGCTCGATGCAGCGTGCACTCACTTTTTCCAGAAAGCGCCACTGTTGCGGGCTCCAAAGGACTCAAATCAACCATGTTGAGTAGATCTGAGCGTCTGGCCCGGCTCGCGTGGCTGATTTTACATACCGAGGGTGGAAATGGGGCTGGATAAGTACACCACATCTTCCGAATGGCTCTAATTTTTTGAAATTTGAGTGATATTTTTATAATATTGAGTCCAAAGGGGTTCATTTTGGCTCGAAATCGTGGAAATTTGCGCAGTCTTTAGATTGATAAGTCTCTGATTTTCAATGCTCGTTGAAATACTTTATTTTTCCTGTGTTTTTCGTTGCGCTTTTGGTGTGTTTCAGTGTACTTCAATACCACTGTTTGCCCCAATCGTGCCCGTGAGTGAATTTGAACAACGCTACAAAGGCTTCAAGCCGGCCAAGATGGACTCGAAGTATCGGGTTTCCATCCAGCCCGCTTGGCGTCCCGAGCAAGGCCGCCCCCTGTTCTTGTTGTTCTCCAAGGACTACGACATGCCTGTGGTCAAAGCACTCAGTGAAGCCGCCTACGCCGAGCGCGTTCAGATCATCAATGAGAGCAACAAGACTCCTGCCGAAAAAGGCAAGATGCTGGGCAAACTCGCGATGCTCTGCCGCGAAGTGACGCTCAATGATCAGGGCAAACTCCTCGTCCCCAAGGATCTCAGCGAGAAGGCCAGCATCGCTGCTGACTCTGAAATCATGCTCGCTGGTCGCGGAACCCATTTCCAGATCTGGAGCAAAGCCAACTTCGACAAGCTCTTAGAAATCGAGACCGATCAGCAAGAGGACGATGGACTCGGGATCTTCTAAATCCGTAGCAACCCATCTCCCACCTGCCCTCAACTCATCCAAACCCCGGTTCCCACCATCAAGCCCAAACCCCGGTTCCCACCATCAAACCCAAACCCCGATTCCAACCTCTTCTGTTTAGTTCGTGATGTTGTGTCACCCTTCAACTCTGGCGCTTGAGCCGACCCGCTTTGCTGCGGGTCCATGCGTAGCCGGGCACGCTTCAGGTTTGGTTTCCATTTCCCCATTTTTTCCAAGTTCCCACTTTTCCCAGCGGGGCATTGCGCAAGGGACGGCGCACTGCTCTGCATCACAACGGGATGTCTGCGCCACTTCTGGTTGGTTGTTGGCGCAGCATTCCGGGGACTTTTTGGCTGGGCGTTTGAAGCTTCTAGGGACAGAGCTTCACTCGTCAATTGCTACGATGGCCCGCGCGGCTTCTGGCTGGTTGCCCGCGTGGCCATCGTCAACTCTCCAAAGTACGGAGTCCGACCCCACGGCTGAAGCCGGCGGGGTCGCTTCGTATCATGCCCCGGTGTTTCCCGCCGAAGTCATCGAGTGGATGCAGCCAGCCGAGGGCAAGTTCATCATTGATGGCACCCTCGGCGGCGGTGGCCACAGCGAACTCTTTCTCAAGGCCGGTGCCACGGTGCTTGGTGTGGACCGCGATCCGGAAGCATTGGCTCATGCCTCCAAGCGTCTGGCTCGTTTCGGCGAGCGTTTTTCCACCTGGGAAGGCAATCACTGTGAAGTTGCGGGTGATGCTTCCATCCAAATGGCCGATGGGCTGCTGCTTGATCTTGGCGTTTCCTCGCACCAGCTCGACAGTGCCGAGCGCGGCTTCTCCTTCATGCGCGAAGGCCCCTTGGATATGCGCATGGGTCCGAGTAGTCCGCGTAGCGCGGCAGAGGTGGTCAATCAATGGCCCGAAGTCGACTTGCTGCGCATCCTGCGTGAATACGGTGAAGAAAAGAGAGCGCGCCGCATCGTTGCGGCCATCATCGAGCGCCGCGCCGAGAAGCTCTTTACAACCACTCTGGATCTTGCCGACTGCATTGAGAAAGCTGTCGGTCGTCAGGGTCGCATCCATCCGGCCACTCGTACCTTCCAGGCCATCCGCATGGCGGTCAACGAGGAGCTTGAGAGCTTGCAGCATGCTCTTGAAGCCGTGCCGCGTTTGCTAAAGCCCGGAGGTCGTCTGCTGGTGATCACCTTCCACAGTCTCGAAGACCGCATGGTGAAGCGCTTCCTGAAGGCTCGCTCTACCGAGTTTCTCGACAATCCGGCATGGGCCCAGCCACGACCCAATCCCGATTGCCAATTCAAACTGCTGGCGCGCAAGGCCATTGCTCCCACCCAGGCCGAAGTCAGCATCAATCCCCGTGCCCGCAGTGCCAAACTGCGGGTTGCCAGTCTCCTCGAACACCAAAGTTGATGAACCGCCGCAAAGACCAGCCCAAGACCTCCGCATGCGCCATCATCGCGGTGATTCTGACCGTGACCATCGGGGCTGCGGGTGGAGTGCTTTACGTTTATTACAAGAATCGCCAGATCCAGATCACCCGCGAGATCGATGAGATTTCTCGCGGTATTGAACACTGCCGGCTCGAGATCCGCACCACTGACATGCGTACCGACCAGTTGCTCAACCGCTACCTCATCCGCAAGCGGCTCGAAGAGCAGGGTTCTCGCCTGCGGCCGATCTCGGTTGCGGTGGTGGAAGAGATCCGGGTGAAACCCAAGCCACCCGGTAGCGTCGCTTCGAACAGTCCCTAATTTGAGTAAATCCTTTCAGACACGTTGCCTGCTTCTGTGCTTGTTCATGATGATCGGGCTCAGTGTGCTTTCCGCCCGGTTGATCCAGATCCAATGGGTCGATCGCGCGCGCTACGCCGAAAGTTCGCTGAAGGCCTTCTTTCGTGTCGAGAGACTTGCGGCTATGCGGGGACTGATTGTCGACCGCAATGAAGAGCCTCTCGCGAAGAGTGTGCCGGTTTCCACGCTTTACGTGGATAAGAACCATCTCAGGGATCCCAAGGTGGTCAGCTACGGACTCGCCTATCAGGAAGCGAGCATGGAGAAGGGCTGGGACGAACTGAATGACAAGGAGCGCGCTCGCCGCATCCGCTCCTTGCGCGGCGAGATTCTCGCCCATTACAAGCCCGAGGAAATTGTCGCGCGCCACTTTGACTTCGCCATCGGAATTCTGGCTCGACCACTGGAAATGAAGCGCGACGATTTGCGCAAGCGCATTGATGAAAGCCGCGGCACGTGGGTGCCCTTGGTCAAGGATCTTCCCGAGGACACTGCCGAGGATCTCAGGCAGGTGGTCGCTGAAAACTGGATCGAGGGTTTCGCATTCCAGAACTCTATCAAGCGCTGGTATACCACCCCAGACCGTGCCACCCATCTATTGGGAATTACCGGTGAGGTGGAGGAAATCGGAGAGGACGGACAACCGGAATACCGCGTGGTCGGTCGCATGGGCATTGAGCGCACCATGGAAGCTTATCTCGTGGGTCGTGACGGCTGGCGCGAACACCGTCGTGATGCACGCGGTCTGCTCGTGCCCGGTGACGAGTCCAGCCTTTTGCCGCCACGTGCCGGACTCAATGTGCAGTTGACCATCGACATGGGCCTGCAGTCCATCGCCGAAGAGGAACTCGACAAGGGCCTGCGTGAGTTCAATGCCAAGAAGGGTGCTGTGGTGATGCTAGATCCCAAGACCGGCGAGCTGCTTGCGATGGCGAGCCGTCCCCACTTCAACCTCAACAATCGCGACAAAGTCGTGGAGAACGGTTACAACTATGCCTTGCAGGCGGTCTATGAGCCCGGTTCAACCATCAAGGTGGTGGCGGCTGCCGGTGCGCTTGATCGTAGACTCGTCTCGCTTACAAGCATCATCCATTGCCATTGGGGTAATTATAAAGATGGCCCGGTGACCGTGAAGGATGCCTATCCAAAAGGAGATCTCAGTTTCATAGAGGTGCTCAAGAAATCGAATAATATCGGCACCTACAAGTTGGCCAGGATGCTGGGTGCGGAGCGCTTCTATCGCTACCTCCATGATTTCGGCTTTGGTAGTAAAACCGGTATTGCGCTGAGTGGTGAGAGTGCAGGCATGGCTGAAAACACCGGTAATCCGGTTGATTTTTCGCGCGCTTCCTTCGGTTACGCAACAAATGTCACCCCGCTGCAGATGGCGGCCGCTTATGGAGTCCTTGCGGGTGATGGTCAATTGCGTCGCCCACAGATCGTGAAGGCACTGGTGGCTAACGATGGCACAGTGGTTGAGGAGTTTCATCCCCGGATAGTGCGTCAGGTGATCAAGGCCCAAACTGCCAGGAAAATGCGCACTGCCCTCAAGTCGGTGACCACGCAAGGCGGCACTGCAACCTTAGCTGCAGTGCCTGGTCATGAAGTGGCAGGCAAGACGGGCACTGCCCGCAAGTATGTGGAGGGAGTGGGCTATCTTGAAGGTCACTACATCGTTTCTTTTGTCGGTATGATGCCCGCGGAGAATCCAGCTTTTGTCTGCCTTGTGGTGGTTGATGACCCGCGTCCCGAGGACAAGGAACTCAAGATCTATGGCGGAACCATCGCTGCACCCATCTTCAGTCGAATCGGGGTGCGCGCTGCCAGTTATCTCAATCTCGAACCCACCGAAGCCGTCCCGGTCGACGTCGCCGCTAACCCATGACACTGCGTGAATTGATTGCTCCCCTGAAGGGTGCCCTGCTCACCGGATCTGCCGATCTTGAAATTGGTGGTCTGCGGGTGTCCTCGCGTGAAGTGACCCGGGGAGACGCCTTCATCGCTATTCGCGGAGTCAGTCGGGACGGTCACGATTTCATTGAGGATGCGATCCGGTCTGGAGCCCTCGCCATCATTGCCGAGAAAGCTGCACCCGCTGATCTCGACGGCTCACTGGCCTGGGTGCAGGTGAAGGACGGTCGCTTTGCGGCAGCCGTCATAGGATCCGTCTTCCATGGCAATCCCTCCGCCGACATGAAGCTGGTCGGAGTGACTGGTACGAATGGTAAAACTACCACCACTTTTCTCATCCATCACATCATGAAGACGGCTTGGCATCAGGCCGGTTTGTTGGGAACCATCGTAGTCGATGACGGCCGCAGTCGCGAGTTCGCCACCCATACCACGCCCGGTGCAATTGAGCTGAGCCGCTTGCTGGCCCGCATGCGTGACAACGCCTGTCGCGGTGTGGCCCTGGAGGTTTCTTCCCACGGTATCCACCAGAGACGTGTGGCGGCCACCGCTTTCGATGCCTGCGTGTTCAGCAATCTGACCCAGGACCATCTCGACTACCACGGTAATCTGGAAAACTACTTCGAGGCCAAGGCTTCCTGGTTCATGGCGTTGGCCGACGACCCCATGGGCAAGAAGCCGGTGGCCGTGATCAACATTGACGATGCCTATGGCATAAAGCTGGCGGAGCGACTCGATAAGAAGGGCATGAAGGTCATCCGCTACGGATTTGGGGTATCCTGCGATTTCCGCGCCAACAATCTGCGCCAAAATCCGCGTGGCATGGAGTTCGAATTGAGCACGGCTTCCAAGCAGTGGCTGGTGCGCGCGCCCTACATCGGTCGCTTCAATGCCTACAATGTGTTGGCCGCCATCACGGCTGCCAGTGCCTGTGGTATCAAGCCACGCGAGGCGGTAGCTGCACTGACTGACGCACCTCAGGTTCCCGGGCGCATGCAGCACATCGGGCAGGCGGGTGGTGCAACGGTGTTTGTCGATTACGCCCACACGCCGGATGCTCTTGATAATGCCTGCAGGGCTGTGCGTGAGCTCGATCCGCGTCGACTGATCACCGTGTTTGGTTGCGGTGGCGAGCGTGACGCCGGCAAGCGACCGCTCATGGGGCAGGCGGCAGCACGTCACAGCGATGCCCTGGTCATCACCTCGGACAACCCGCGTTCGGAAGATCCCGAGACCATCATCCGCCAGATTGAGTCCGGCCTGAAGGGCAGGGCCCACGTCAGCATCACTGACCGAGCCGAGGCCATCGACTATGCCGTCAAGCATGCGCGCTCGGGTGAAATCATCCTGATCGCGGGCAAGGGCCACGAAACCTACCAGCAACTGGCCACCGAAACCAATGACTTTGACGACAGAAAAGTAGCCTCCAAGGCCCTGCGCGACCGCGCCGAGAACATTTCCCAGAACCGATGAAAACCCTCAATGCCCAGGAACTCGCCGGCATTCTCGGCGCCGCAGTCATCGGCGATGCGCAGGCCTGCGTGAGTGGTGGAGTTGGCACCGACACGCGCAAGCTGGCTGAAGGCTGCGCCTTTTTTGCCCTGAGCGGTGAACGCTTTGATGGCGACAGCTTTGCGGCCGAAGCCCTTGGAGCGGGAGCCTCGGTGGCAGTGGTTCATGAATGGCAGGGAGGGGAAGTGCCTGCCGGCAAGGCGGTGATTCAGGTGAGGAAAACTCTCAGCGCGCTGCAGAAGCTTGCCTGCTGGTGGCGCCGCCAATTGGATCAGATCGATCCAACCCGCTCTCCCGTGCCAGTGGTGGCGATCACCGGCTCCAACGGCAAGACCAGCACCAAGGATTTCACCAGGGCCGTGCTCGCCCGCAAGTTCCGGGTCTGCTCCACCCAAGGCAATCTCAACAACCACATCGGGGTGCCGCTCTCCGTGCTCTCTGCGACCGAGCAAGATAGCGCTGCAGTATGGGAATTGGGCATGAATCACGCCGGCGAGATCGCACCTCTCTGTGAAATTGCCAAACCGCGCTACGGCATCATCACCAACATTGGTAGTGCGCATATCGAAAATCTCGGCAGCCGTGACATGATTGCCGAGGAGAAGGGGTCATTGGCTCGTGCTTTGCCTGCAGACGGTATTCTCTTTGTGCCTGCCATCTGCGAATACAACTCCTACTTCCGCGAACGCACCAAGGCGCAGATGATTTCGGTGGGCAACGGTCGGGGTCTGGTGCGCGCCGAAAAGCCTGTCTTCGAGATGGATCGTATCATCTTCCAACTCATCATTGATGGAGTCGGCAGCCAGGAAGTCGTGCTGCCGGTGGCCGGACGTCACATGGTCACAAATGCGCTGCTCGCCGCTGCGGTTGGCTGGAAGTTGGGTGTGCAAATTGATGAGATTGCCGCAGGTCTTTGCGAGTCCGCACTGAGTGGGGGACGTCTAGGCAGTTACCATTCGGGTGGCGTTCATGTGTTCGATGACAGCTACAATGCCAATCCCGAGTCCATGTTGGCAGCCATCGAGACCCTGATGGACTACCCGCACGATGCGGGTGGCCGTAAGTTCATGGTGATGGGTCACATGGCCGAACTGGGTCGCTACGCCACAGAGGCTCACCTCAAGATTGGTAAAGCTGCAGCTGAGAGCGGGCTGAGGGTATTGGCTGTCGGAGACGGCGCCGAAGGCATCGCCGAAGGAGCGGGCAGCGCACCCTTCTTCAAGGATAACGATGAAGCAGCTGCCTGGCTGACCAAGGAAGTATCAGACGGCGACGTGGTGCTCTTCAAGGGTAGCCGCGCTGCCGCGGTCGACACCCTGATGAAGCAGGTATTTCCAAAAAACTGATTTTTACGAACCATGCTCCCTCTCATATATGATTTCTGGCATCAGGCTTTCGAGGCCGAGAAAGCGGCGGGTGATACCGGTTGGGCTCACTTTTGCAAGTTCCTCAACCTGTTTCAATACATCACTTTTCGTGCTGCCGCGGCTGGCTTGTTGGCCTTTGTGATCTCGCTGGTCATCGGGCCGCGTGTGATCTGCAAGCTGATTTCCCTGAAGGTGGGCCAACCGATTCGCACGGCTGACGAAGTGCACAAGCTGGCCGAATTGCACGGTGGAAAAATTGGAACCCCCACCATGGGAGGTGTGTTGATTCTGGCTGCTGTGGTTATAGGCGTGCTGGTATGTGGCCGACCGCTCAATCCCCATGTGGCCGTCTGTGTCTGTACCATGGTAGCTTGCGGACTGGTCGGATTGCTCGATGACTACAAGAAGGTCAAGCAGCGCAAGTCCGATGGTCTGAGCGCGCGGGCCAAGCTGGCAGGCCAATTGATCATTGCACTCATTGCCGGCAGCTTCATCTATTTTCATCCGGCTATTTCGGGTGATGGCCCCCATTCGGGTTTTGTGCTGGGACTCAATGAACTTGGAGAGAAACAAGCCATAGGTGTCGGTGCGATCTGCTTCCCTTTGTTCAAGCAGCCCATCATTGATCTTGGTATCTTCGCCATACCCTTCTTCATGGTTGTCATCATCGCCACCTCCAACGCGGTGAATCTGACCGATGGCCTGGACGGCCTGGCCACGGGTTGTACCATCAGCAGTTCTCTGGCCTACGCTTTGCTGGCTTATCTTGCCGGTCATTACTTCATGGGTGTGGAGTATTTGGTGATTCCCCACAACCCGCTCATCGGTGAACTCGCCGTGTTCCTGATGGCGCTGGCAGGTGCCGCCTTCGGCTTTCTCTGGTTCAATTGCCATCCGGCCAAAGTTTTTATGGGTGACACCGGATCCCTCGCCATCGGGGGTGGCCTGGCCACAGCCGCAATCTGCACCAAGCAGGAACTGCTGCTCGTAATCATCGGTGGCGTGTTCGTGATGGAGGCGGCCTCCGTCATCCTTCAGGTTGGCAGCTTCAAGCTGCGCAAGAAGCGCATTTTCAAAATGTCTCCCATTCACCACCACTTTGAACTGCTGGGCTGGCACGAAAGCCAGGTCATTACCCGCTTTTGGATTCTCTCCATCATGCTCGCCCTTTTCGGGTTGGCACTTCTCAAAATTGCCTAAGCCAGACTTGCGCAACGAACTCATGAAATTCAAGGACAAGCACATCGCCATTCTGGGTGCAGGCCGCAGCGGCCAGGCCGCCGCGGCGCTTGCCCTCAAGCATGGGGCAAGGGTCTCGCTCTGGGATCAGGCAGGTCCGCAGGCATTTGCCGATTTGCCGGATGAAGTCGAAACTCATCCCGATGCAGATGAGGCTGCTGCCGGGTCGATGCAGGCCGACATTCTCGTGCTAAGCCCGGGCATCGATACTTATGGCTCATACGTTGCTGCCTATCGCCCGCGCGCGAAAGAGTTGATTGGTGAAGTCGAGTTGGCGTCGCGTGTTTTCAAAGGCCGCCTGGTGGGTATCACCGGCACCAATGGCAAGACCACCACCACCGAGTTGGTGTCTTGCATGCTCGCTCACGCCGGCTTGGGTGGCACGGCCTGCGGTAATTACGGCCTTCCCTTTTCGGAAGTCGCCCTTGCGGAGTCTCAGCCCGAAGTGATCGCGCTGGAACTGAGTTCTTTCCAACTCGAGACCATCGAACAATTGCATCCGATGGTGGCGGTGTGGCTGAACTTTGCCCCCGATCACATGGACCGCTACCCGAGTGTCGATAGCTATCGCAAGGCGAAGCTACGCATATTCAAGAATGTGGGAGAGGGAGATGTTGTGGTGGCGCGTTGGGGTGAAGCGATTCCCGATTTGTGTGCGACCCTCGTGACTTTTTCCACCGAAGACTCCGAGGCCGAATGGTATTCCGATGGCAACGAGATCCGATGCCGGGGAGAGTTGGTCATGAAGATGACCGAGGAAACCGCCCTACGTGGTCTCCACAATGCCGAAAACCTGATGGCGGCCCTTGCTGCCTGCCGCGCTCTCGGCATCCCGATGGCAGTGCTCAGCCAAGCCCTGCGCAATTACTCCCCACCACTCCATCGTTGTGAGCTCATCCGGACCCTGGATGGCGTGGAATACCTCAACGATTCGAAAGCGACTAACCTTCACGCATTGAACAGCGCGTTGCGCTCCCAGACCCGCCCGGTGGTCCTTATCTGTGGCGGCAAGGACAAAGGGCTGGATTACACCGGCGTTCTGCCAATGCTGCGCGAGAGGGTTCTCGCCGTGGTCACCTATGGTGAAATCGCCGGCCAGATCGCGGAAATCATCAAGGGCCATTGTCCTTGCGAGCAGCTCGTCACTCTTGACGAGGCTGTTTACAAGGCACGCGATCTCGCTGCGCGTGGCAGTGTGGTTCTGCTCTCTCCGGGCACCTCCTCTTTTGACCAATTCACTGGTTACCAAGAGCGTGGCGATCACTTTCGCAAGCTCGTTGAGCAACTTCAATAATCCCCCAAGAAACCAAGCTGAAAACTCCCATGAAATCCCAGACCCTACCCACCAAACGCAAGCCCGTGTCCAAGGGCGTCTTCCGCAAGCTGAGCGCTGTTACCCGAGGCCGCCGCAAGCAACGTGCCACCACCACGGCCAGTTCCCGTGATTTTGAGGACGGTGAGAATTCGGCACGTATTGGCCGCGCTCTGCTCGTGATCCTGCTGATCCACCTACTCGCTGTTGCGATGATCTTTGTGCACCACCGCTTTCTGAGTGATCGCCCTGCAGAGCAGGCCACCGCCAAACCGATCGATGTAAAGCTTGAGGCGCCCGCTTCCGTGGTGCCCCAAGCCACTGCCGAGCACGGTGTGGTTTCCTCGCAGTTGGCCACCGATGAGAAACCCTACATCGTTGCCAAAGGAGATAGCTATGCGTCGATTGCGGCGGCTCACCAGATCGCGGAATCCGATTTGCGCCAGCTCAACGACAACGCCAACATTCGTCTGGGTTACCTGCTGAAAATTCCGGTGAAGCGGGTGGTCATCAAGACCCCGCGCCCGATGCTCCAGGCTCAGACAATCATGGTACGGTCTACTGTCAACGAGGACGCGCCTCCCGTCGTGCCTGTGCGAGATCAAGGACTGGTTGAAGCGATTGATACCCGCAACGCACCGCGCGCGGTGCAGATTGCTCAGGGTGGCAGTGCTGATGGAAAGTATGTGGTGCAGAAGGGCGACACCATCTGGCGCATCGCCACCCGTCACGGTGTGGACCAGAAAAAACTCATGGAGGCCAACGGGATCAGCGATGCCCGCAAACTGCGCCTTGGCATGACCCTGAAGATTCCCTGATAAGCCGCTACCGCCCTACCCATACACCCCATCGCCATGGCACGTCATTACACCATCATCCTCTGCGCTTCGGTCGCCCTGCTGGTCGGCTTGGGTCTTGTGATGCTGGCGAGCACCAGTGCCTGGGTCAGTGGAATGGAGGATCCTTACCACTTCCTCACGCGTCAGGCCTGTATGGTGGTGGCGGGTTTGGTGCTGGCTGTCATCGCGGCGATGATGCCGTTGGATCGTTTTCGCAAGCTCACTCCATGGATGCTTGGTATTGCATGTGTCTTGCTTGCACTTTGTTTTGTGCCCGGCATCGGGGTGGAGCAGTTCGGTTCCAAGCGTTGGATCCGGATGCCTGTCATCAACCAGTTTCAGCCTTCCGAGCTGGCAAAGATCGTAGTGGTAATCTGGCTGGCAAGTTGGTTCGCCCGCTGGCAGTCCGAAACCCATACCTTCTGGCGTGGTTTCGTGGTGCCGGGCATGATCGCTGCCGTGCCGCTCGGCCTGATCGCCATGGAAACCGATGTCGGCTCCGCGATCACCCTTGCCCTCACCTGCGGGGCAATTTTCTTCTGCATGGGCGCGCGCCTGATTTACATGATGCCGACAGCCATTGCAGCCTGCGGCGCGGTCTTTTGGTATTTGATCAACAATGCCAACCGCTGGGGCCGCATCGAGGCCTGGCTCAATCTTGATGACCCGGTCCATCAACTCGACCGTGGCATGCAGCAATGGCGTGCGCTGCTGGCCCTCGGCAATGGTGGTCCCACAGGCGTTGGTCTCGGCAACGGTGTTGAGAAATTCGGCACCCTGACATTCGCTCATATTGATTTCATTTTCCCGGTCATCGGCGAGGAGTTGGGATTGGTTTGCACCTTGTTAGTCGTATTGCTGTATCTGCTGATTGCTGTAGCCGGTTGTGGCATCGCCTTGCAGGCCAACAGTGTTTTCAACCGCTGCCTCGCCCTCGGGTTGACCTGCCTGATCGTGGTGCCTGCGATCCAGAATATAGGGGTGACAACGGCCATGCTACCCAACGATGGTCTGCCGCTTCCCTTCGTGAGTTATGGTGGCACCAGTTTGGTGCTGAGTCTGGCTTCGGTCGGTTTGTTGGTCGGTATCCACCGCCGCTCCAACGTGAGGCAGGTGCGTGAGTTTCCGCTGGAGCCACGGACAAGACTGGCCGTGCGCCTCTGAACGGCTTCACTCTTGCTGTAAGCCAGACAAGCCCACAGGATGATAGGCATGAGAAAGGTTCTTTTATGCCTGCTGGGGCTTGTGGCATGGGTACACGCTGCCGACGATTGGATTGCCCTGTTTCCGGATGGCGCGCCTCTGGGTGTCAAGTCGGCGGCGGTGAAGGAAGAGGTCAGGCAACGCGGTGAGTATGCAGACGGGGGTATCCGCAATGTCGCGGTGCCCGCCTACAAGATCATGATGCCACCGCCTGAAAAACGCACGGGTGCCGGCGTGGTGATTTTTCCTGGTGGCGGCTACACTGCGCTGGCCATGGGTCATGAGGGTTATGACTATGCCAAATGGATGGTGCAGAGGGGGCTGGTGGCCATGATCGTGAAATACCGGGTCAGTGACAATCCGGCGTTCGCGTTGCAGTTTCCGCTCCCTCTTCTTGATGCCCGTTGTGCTATTCGCACCATGCGCGCCCATGCCAAGAAGTGGGGAGTGGATCCGAACAAGGTCGGCGTGATGGGTTCCTCAGCAGGCGGGCACCTCACCGCGATGACTGCAACCCTACACAAGAAGAGCTTCAAGGATGAGCAGTGGCACATGGAGTATTCCTGTCGCCCGGACTTCGCGATTTTGGTCTATCCGGTAATTGGCATGAACTCACCCTGGATGCATAAGGGTTCGCAGGTCCGTCTCCTCGGCGAGGCAGCATCCGAAGAATTGAAGGATCTGGTCTCCGCCCACCAGCAGGTGGATGCGGATACTCCTCCCTGTTTTCTGATCCACGCTGCCGATGACAAGGTGGTTTCACTGCGCAATTCCACAGAGTTTACAGCCGCATGCGCCGAGAAGGGAGTGGCTGTTGTATGTCATGTGTATGCACATGGTGGTCACGGTTTTGGTTTGAAAGGAAAAAAGGATTCCGTGATTTGGCCGAAGCGACTCGAAGAGTGGTTGATTTCGAGAGAGTTAACGCCTCTTGTTGATGTTCCATGAAACAAGACTGGGCCTGGTTCAGGAAAAATGATCCCAGCCAGTGAGGCATGTTGACAAACCGTGAGGGCTTGAACAGTCTCGCTTACATTCACACCGTCACACGATGGAGAGTGAGTGATTAAATCCCGCCCACAGACATAAAATCCCCGTGTTTTCTAACGAAGAGTATCTTGTCCAATTGTTGGTCGAGGCAGGCCTGGTGTCAGAGGAAGATGTCGAAGCTGCGAAAGGCTCGTTGACTGTCAGTGAGACCTTGATCCAGCGCCTGCTGAGTCAAACCAGCCTGAGCCAGGAAGATGTTGCCAGCACCCTGGCCATCAATGCGGGCGTGGATTTTGTTTCCATCAAGGATTCGGAAATCGACCCTTCCTTGGTAAGTCAGGTTTCCGCTGAGAATGCCCAGCGTTTCATGTGTATTCCAATGCAGGATGACGGCATCACTTTGCAGGTAGCGATAGCCGATCCCCTCAATTTCGAAACTCTTGACAGTTTGCCCATGATCGTGGGCCGGGAGATCATTTTTGTCTGTGCGACCGTGCGCGACATTGAGAATCATCTCGCTGAGCTCTATTCGGCGGAAGGCGTGATTACGCGCAAGGAGGAGGGGATCACCGTGACGACCAATGATGGCGAGAGCGGTAATGAGCGCGACGATGCTCCCATCATCCGCCTGGTGATGCACACGCTGACCGAGGCAATGAGGATGAGAGCCTCTGATATTCATATCGAGCCGCTCGAAACCTCGGTGCGCATCCGATACCGCCTTGATGGCAAGTTGGTCCACACCGACAGCCACCCCAAAAAGCTTCTGCCCTCCATTATCGCACGTCTCAAGGTGATGAGTGGTTCGATGTCGATTGCGGAAAAGCGCCTGCCCCAGGATGGGCGTATCCAGCTAAAGATGGGAGACAAGGACGTGGACCTTCGGGTGTCTTCAGTGCCTTCCAACCACGGCGAATCCATCGTCATGCGTATTCTCGACAAGACGGCGCTTTTGCTCGGTCTCCCCGAGTTGGGTTTCTTCTCGGATGATCAGCAAGGCTTCGAGCGTCTGCTGCGTCTTCCCGACGGTATCCTTCTGGTGACCGGCCCCACTGGTTCCGGTAAGACCACCACTCTTTATGCCTGTCTGAATGTCATCAACCAGCCGGACAAGAAAATCATCACGGTTGAGGATCCAGTTGAGTATGAACTTGCCGGGATCAACCAGGTGATGGTTAAAACCGACATCGGTATGAGTTTTGCCGCCGCTTTGCGCTCGATGCTGCGTCAGGCTCCCAACATCATCATGGTAGGTGAGATTCGGGATGCTGAAACCGCCAACATTGCGATCAACGCCTCGCTTACCGGTCACTTGGTGTTCTCCACTCTTCACACCAACGATGCTCCATCAGCGGTGGCACGTCTCTCCGATATCGGCGTCAAACCCTTCCTCATTGCCTCAGCTGTGCGCGCAGTGTTGGCCCAGCGCCTGGTGCGTCGTTTGTGTCCTATTTGTAAGCAGCCCGCTGAGCTTACCGACAAGGAGCTCCGCGCTCTCTCGCTGGATAGTTCGCGCATTGCCGAGGCGGAAATACGCGGTCCAGTGGGTTGCGACCGCTGCCGAGAACTTGGTTTCAAGGGGCGCATGGGCATTTTCGAGATGTTCTCCGTCGACGATGAAGTCCGCCAGATGATCAACTCCAACCTGACGACCGGACAGCTTCGTCGCCGAGCCCGCGAGCTTGGAATGCGCACTCTGCGTGAAGATGGCATCCGCAAGGTGCTTGCCGGCCTGACCTCGGCCAATGAAGTGGTGCATGCCACCATGTCCGATCTCGATTAATCCACTCCCTGCTTTCGCCCTTAATCCAATCATTTCCGGGTCACTCAAGCCCTCTCCTCAGACCAAATGGACAACCAACAGATCATCGACCTATTTCAGTCGCGCGGTCTCGTCGACCCCTCGCTGGCTCAGGACATTTTGTCGGAGGTGGAGCACAGCGGTAAAGAGATCGCCGAGATTCTCGCGGACTTTGAGGTCATTCATCACCGCGATGATATCTGGCCCATCGTGGCAACCGAGCTTGGAACCGAAGTGGTCGATATCACTGACTGGCGTCCCGCCGACGCTTTGTTGGCACTGGTGCCCGCGGGAACCGCGCGGCTTCATGGAGCGCTTCCTGTCAAATTTGATGACGACGGCCTCAGCGTTGCCTTGGTCGATCCCCTGAATCCGCAGGTCGTTGAGGATCTGCGCTTCGCGCTTGAGCGTGACGTGCGCGTTGTGGTTGCTCCCGACTACCTCGTCGAGGCTAAGATCAACGAATGTTATGGTGGTGAGGGCAAAGCGATGCAGGACATCCTCGACCAGTTCGAGCTCAGTTCCATCGATCTTAGCGACGAAGATCTCGAAAACGAGGTCAACTCCGCTCCCATCATTCGCTACGTCGACCTGGTGCTCTACCAGGCAATCAAGGAAAAGGCATCCGATATTCACTTCGAGCCCTTCGAGGATGATTTCAAGATCCGCTATCGGGTGGACGGTGCGCTCTATGAAATGGCGCCGCCACCCGCCCACCTGGCGCTTCCCATCATTTCGCGCGTCAAGGTCATGGCTAACATGAACATTGCGGAGCGGCGGGTTCCACAGGACGGTCGCATCGTCAAGCAGGTTGGCGATAAACAGGTGGACATGCGGGTTTCCTCACTGCCCACCATCTATGGCGAATCCATCGTGTTGCGGGTACTCGACCGGGCCTCTGTGAATCTCTCTCTGGACAATCTCGGTCTGCCCAATCACATCTACGACTACATTGCCGAGACCATAGAAAAGCCCAATGGCATCTTCATTGTGACCGGCCCCACCGGTGCTGGCAAGACCACCACCCTTTACGCAGCTCTTCGCCGCATCAATACCATCGACTCCAAGCTGCTCACTGCCGAAGATCCGGTGGAGTATGACATTGATGGCATTGTCCAGATTCCTATCAACGAGGCCATCGGCCTGACCTTCCCTCGCGTGTTACGCGCCTTCCTGCGTCAGGACCCGGATCGCATCATGGTCGGGGAAATGCGTGACAAGGACACGGCGGCCATTGGCATACAGGCGGCTCTCACCGGCCACTTGGTGCTCTCCACCCTCCATACCAATGATGCACCGGGAGCTGTCACCCGATTGCTCGACATGGGTTGCGAGCCCTTCCTTGTGGCGGCTTCACTGGAGGGTGTGCTGGCCCAGCGTCTGGTGCGCAGTATCTGTCTGGAGTGCAAGACCGCCTACGAACCATCGGAAGCCATCTTGAGTCAATTAGGGGTCTCCGCCCATGAATTGGGCGACAAAGAGTTCCACACCGGAGCCGGCTGTGATATCTGTGGTCACACTGGCTACCGCGGCCGTCAGGGCCTCTATGAGCTTCTCGACATCAATGATACCCTACGGGAATTGATCACCAGCAGGGCTCCAACCGTGGTGATCAAGCAGAAGGCTATTGAGCTGGGCATGAACACCCTGCGAGAAGATGGTCTGCGCAACATTTACATGGGCAATACCACCATTGAAGAAGTGTTGAAATATACCTGATTTTGGACAGACTACCTCAATTCCTCCCAACCAACTACCTACCATGGCCAAATTCCAATACATCGCTCTCGACGCCAAAGGAGAGCAAAGCGCCGATACCATCGAGGCATCTTCCGAAGCCGAAGCTATCCAGCTACTTCGCGCCAACGGCCTATATCCGACCCACATTCAGGAGGAAGGCAAAGCCGCCAAGCCCAAAGCGGCTGTTGCCAAGCGCAAGCCCAAAGCGGGTGGCAAACCGAGCTCGCTCAAGGGGCAGTTCGGCCTCAAGGTTAAGCCCAAGAACCTGATGATCTTCACCCGCCAGCTGGCGACACTGATCGACTCCGGTTTGCCTTTGGTGCGCAGTCTTACCGTGCTTGAGAAGCAAGAGCCCAACCCGCTACTCAAGCATACGGTCAACCAGTTGGCTGACAACGTGCAGGGTGGCTCTACATTTTCGGAGTCGCTTGCTCAGCACCCGAATATCTTCAATAAACTTTATGTCAATATGGTCAAGGCGGGTGAGCTTGGTGGTGTGCTCGAACTTGTCCTGACCCGTTTGGCGGAATATCAGGAAAAAGCGCAGAAGCTCAAAAACAAGATCGTTTCCGCCATGGTTTATCCCATCATCGTAATGCTGATTGCGGTTGGCATTCTGGTCTTCCTGATGATTTTCATCGTGCCGAAGTTCAAGGAGATGTTTTCGGAAAACGGCCAAGAGCTGCCCATGATTTCCCAGGTTGTCTTCGGCGCCTCGGAATTCTGTTTGCGGCGTTCCGTTGGTCCGCTCCCCAACATTGTCTTTGTTTTCCTGGCTTTGTTTGTCGTCTACTTCCTGATGTCTATGTGGGCAAAAACCAAGCCTGGTCGTCATTTCGTGGATACTCTCAAGCTCAGGATGCCCGTTATCGGTGACCTTCAGCGCAAGAGTGCGGTGGCTCGCTTCTCGCGTACCCTCGGCACTCTGGTGACTTCCGGTGTGCCCATTCTGCAGGCGCTCAATATTACCCGCGACACGGCTGGCAATGTGGTGCTTTCCGGAGCAATCGAGAAAGTTCATGAAGCCGTGAAGGAAGGGGAAAGCATCGTGACCCCGCTGCAGGCCTCCGGGGTATTCCCCAATATGGTGATTTCCATGGTCGACGTCGGTGAGGAAACCGGGCAGTTGCCAGAAATGCTGCTCAAGGTGGCCGACGTCTATGACGATGAGGTCGATTCCTCGGTTGCTGCCCTGACCTCCATATTGGAGCCCATCATGATCGTGTTATTGGCCCTTGTGGTCGGATCCGTGGTGTTCGCGCTGTTCCTGCCGCTGATCAAGATGGTCTCCTCAATGAGCGATGGTTGATCTGGCCTCTCTAATGCGCTACACTCACAGGATGAACCTCTGTATCCAAACAAATCGGCGTGGTTTCACGCTGATCGAGATGATGACGGTTATCGTCATTATCATTATTCTGGCAGGTATTACTGTGGCCGGCATGAGTTTCGTCAACGACAAGCAGGCCACTGCCCTGGCGAAGGTTCAAATCGGATTGCTGTCTGCGGCGATTGAGCAATACAAGGCCGACAATGGAAATTACCCTGGCGAGCTGGAGAATAGTCCGCTTGATGGTGACATCAGTGAGGAACTCTACAACGCGCTTTTCCACGAAGGTTGGGATTCCAAGACCAATGGGGATGGCTCCATTCCCATCTACCTCAAGGAACTCGATCCGCGCAGCGGCAAACAGACTTTAGTCCAGAAAACCAGCACCAATATCCCTCCTCTCAACCTTGAGATCATCGACCCGTGGGGGCGACCCTACCTTTACCGCAAGGGCACGCTGGCCTTCAATCCCGACTATGATCTCTGGTCGCGCGGCAAAGATGGTGAAACCGAGCTCGCCAATCCGGAAAAGACTGTAGGCACCAATCGGGATGATATCCGCAATTTCTGAGGTGTGATGAAAGCCGGGGCGGGGCGTATCGTGGTGTCGTGATCCGGTCGGCTACTTGTGGTTGCCATGGGCAGTTGGGCTGGCTGATCTTACCCAAGCGCAAAAGAATCTCAGAGAAAACAGGGACATGACCGAATCTTCTGATAGGATCCCGGACATCCCATGAGCGAGGAATCCAAATCACCCAAGCCCGCAAAGCCCCGGGACCAATCTGCCAAGAACAAGCCATCCAAGGTTCGAACTGCCAACGGCAATTCCGAGAGGCCGTCCAAAGACAAGTCACAGCGTAAACAGCCCAAAAAGGCCTCCACACAGGACAAGTTATCCGATGGTAAGGCCAATGAATTCAGGGATACTGACCAAAAGAGGGCTGCTCTCAAGGATAAGACTTCTGATAGAGACAAGAGCTCCGACAATGAAGAGGATGCCGGCAGCGCCAAGAAAACATCCGATTCCAACGAGCAAGCCGAGAGAAAAGTTTCCAAATCCTCAGAGGGCGGCTCGCGTCGACGCCACTCCCGTGGATTTGGCAAATCCCAATCTCCCAATTCGCACAATGCCGACCGAGTAGCCACATACGCCTGGAAGATCTACCTCGCCGAAATCACCGAGGAAGGCGTCAGGATGGTCGATGAAAAGGCGGCCAAAGAACTGGCAATTCGCTGCTTTGAGCTGGCGGTCACTTTCCTCAACGAAGAGCAACGTCAGAGCTGAGCTTTGAATGGGCGGATTGCTCCCTGCTTCTTTTGCGTGGATGGTATCCGCTCAGTAGTCTCAGTAGACGTCTCGCTGATAACGTTTGGCTTTTTTCATCTCAGAGACGTATTCTTTAACCTCATTCTCGGATTTTCCGCCGTGATCGATGATAAGCTGATGCAGAGCCCGGTCGACATCCTTGGCCATGCGTGAAGCGTCTCCGCAGACGTATAAACAAGCGCCCTGTTCCAACCACTGCCATAGCTCCGCAGCCCTTTGTTCCATCAGGTTCTGCACGTAGACCTTGGTTTGCTGGTCACGTGACCAGGCAAGATCGAGCCGCTCCAGGGTGCCGTCGGCGAGGAAGGCCTCGATTTCCTCCTGATAGAGGTAATCGGTGGCAGCATGTGGATTGCCAAAGAATAGCCAGTTTCGGCTCTTGGTTTCGTTGAGCTGAAGTTGCTCCAGAAAGGCGCGGAAGGGGGCAATGCCAGTGCCGGGGCCCACCATGATAACAGGAGTGGAGGGATCCTCGGGTAGGCGGAAGTTCTTGTTCTGGTGGACGAAAACCTTGGGACGGGTGTCTTCTGTGATGCGCTCCGACATGAAGGTTGAGCAGACGCCGCCGCGTTTGCGGCCGTGGCTTTCATAGCGAACAACTCCGACACAAAGATGCACTTCGCCGGGATGGGCCTTCGGGCTCGAAGCAATCGAGTAGAGGCGCGGTTGCAGTTTCTTGAGTACTGAGACGAATTTCTTGGCATCGTTGAAGTTTGCAGGGTGATCGATGACAAGATCAATGAGCTCGCGGCCCGAGCAGAAGTCCTTCCAAGCCTCGGCGTTGTCGGCTTCCACCAGCGAACGAAGAAATGGCGAAGCGCTCTGGGCCTGCCATTTTTTGACCACAATTTTGCTCAATGCACCGATCTCATAGTGTTCGAGCAGGGCCTCGCGAAGCGAAACGTCATTGCCGTCTCGGTCGGGGACTTCTTCCAGAGTGAAGGGCAGATTGGCGATGATTTCGTCGACCAGAACGGGATCGTTGACGGGAAAGACCGCCAGCGCATCCCCGACTTCATATTGCAGACCGGAACCCTCGAGCGAAAATTCCAAATGGTGGGTTTGTTTTGGTCCGGGGCCGTTGAGATTACGGTTGTTGAGAACGGTTGAAGGGAAGGGGCGCTTCTTGGAGTAGCCCTCGCTGCCTTCTTGCTTGTGGGTCTCTTCCTGCTGGCCAATAGATTTGGCGTGGCCCGCGGCATTGCTCGTCTCGGTGCTTTGGAGTGCGGTCACAGGCACGGCTTTTGAGCCCGAGGTTGATGCGGATGCTTCATTTAGAGTCTGGTTTAGGAAATCGTCCAACCAGGCCCGCTGGGCTGGGGTGAAGGGGGCGTCTTCTGGAAGCTGGATTTTTATTGCCATGGGGTCGTCAATGCCGGGCTCTGCCTTGCGTCAATGGCTGGCCAAGCTGCTGATTTTGGGGAGTAGTGCCAAGCCTGTTTTATGCCAAGCCAAGCGCTTTTGAAGGACAGACTGCTGCCGCGGTCCGGATCCTCAAGATTTCCAGTTCAGGGCACCCTTTTTCAAGGCGTAAACGTAGGCCAGGGCCAGAATACCGGCGAAACCCGCCATGCTGAGCAGCGGTGCACCACTCGTTTGGACCAAGTCACGGAACTGGACGGCCCAAGGATACATGAACACAACCTCAATGTCGAAGAGCACAAAAAGCATGGCCACCAGGTAAAATTTGACCGAAAATCTCGATGAGCCATCTCCAATGGGAAGCATGCCACATTCGTAGGCGATGTTCTTGGTGGGAGTGCTGCGAGCGGCACGCCCGACGATCACGCTCAGGATCAGGACGGTGGCGGCGAAGCCGATGGCGATGATTGTCTGGAATAAGACTGGTAGGTAGTTTTCAGGCATGGTGGGACGTTGGATGGCTTAAAATAGAATGCGCGGCTTGGATAGTAAAAATGGGCCACAAAAAACCCCGCATCCGTGGATGCGGGGCTGGTTGAATGATGATTCGGGCTGATCTGTGGCGGCGGCGGCTCAGTCCTGAGCTGCAGCCTCTTGCTCAGCGGCGTAAGCGCTGGAGGCCTCGTGGACGCGGTCAGTTCCCTTGTATTCCTTGCCGATCTTTTCGACCAGACCACGGGTGACCAGATTTTGGAGCTTCTCGTAAGCACGGAGGCGAAGCATTTCCTCTCCACCGCTGACGGCGTTGCGCTCCTTGAGGTTGGCGAAGACGCTCTCGAAGAGGTCGTTAAATCCATAGACTTTCTTGTCAGCGAGCACGTTGCAGAGCTCGTCGGTGACATGATCGGGTAGACGCCGCGAGAAGCGGGTGCGTTTCGAAGTGATTGCCATAACAGTAATCATCTTAGAGGCTTTTTTAAGAAAAGCGACTAAAAAGACGGACAATCATTTCAGCATACTTAAACAATTAATCAAGATTAATGATAAAGCTTTGTGAAATTTTCACCGAAATCTGGCGGTTTTCTTATCTTGCTCGCTTGACAGTGGGTAAAAAATGGCGAATCTCGCCGCCCCAGCGCGTCGGTAACGTGTTGGTTCTACCCCGTTTCCACAATGAAAGCAGAGATTCATCCTGATTACAATCCGGTGGTGTTTGTCGATATGACCACCGGCAAGCGATTCATCACCCGCTCTACCAAGGTTTCCGACAAGAAGGAGACGATCGATGGTGTCGAGCACAGCGTTATTTCCATCGGCGTGACATCCGATTCCCACCCCTTCTTCACCGGACTGGCTCAATTTGTCGATACCGAGGGCCGCATCGACAAATTCCAGAAGCGTTTTGGTGCCGTGCGCCGCGCTGGCAAGCCCAAGCTCTAATAGCTGCTCATACCAACTTCACACACCCCGCGACTCGTATGGGTCCGGGGTGTTTTTCTTGCCTCTCGACTGAGGATCACGAACTCTGCGTAGCGTGCTCGCGAAAAGGATTATCCCATGCTTGGGTGTGACCAATGGCCGCGTGGTCAAGGGGGTCAACTTTGTCGACCTGGTCGACGCCGGAGATCCGGTTGAGGCCGCTATGGCATACAACGAGCAGGAGGCCGATGAACTGGTCTTTCTCGACATTACCGCCTCGTCCGACAACCGCAAAACCATGGTCGATGTGGTTCGTCGCACCGCCGAGCACTGTTTCATTCCCCTGACCGTGGGGGGTGGTATCCGCTCGGTGGATAACATGCGTGAAATGCTGCTGGCGGGTGCAGACAAGGTTGGCATCAACACCTCGGCAGTGAATACCCCGGGTTTGGTGGACGAGGGGGCGAAAGCCTTTGGCAGCCAGTGCATCGTGGTCGCCATTGACGCCAAGCGTGAGGCCCACGGCAAGTGGGGCGTTTATACCCACGGTGGCCGTACCCCGGTGGGTATGGACGCTCTGGATTGGGCCAAGGAGGTTTGGCGGCGTGGCGCGGGCGAGATCCTACTCACCAGCATGGATGCTGACGGTACTCAGTCGGGCTACGATATTGAGCTGACCGCGGCCATTTCGGGTGCGGTGGGTATTCCGGTCATTGCCAGCGGAGGTGCCGGCAACCTGCAGCACATGGTGGATGTGCTCAACGAGGGTAAGGCTGATGCGGTGCTTGCTGCTAGTATCTTCCACTTCGGAACCCACACCGTGAGCGAAGCCAAGGAATACTTCAGCGAGCGCGGAGTGCCGGTGAGACCTCCCTTTCAGGGCTGACGGCCACGAATACGCAATACCCCGGCAAACATCTTCCAGCTGTCAATCAGCGGGAACACCTTGCCACCCTTCTTTTCGGCCCAGTTGATGGGGGTCTCCAGCCAGCCAAAACCTTTCGCTTTGAGCGCGGTGAGTAGTTCGGTGTCGAAACAGAAGCCGTCTTCTTCAAGAGAGTCAGCAACGGCCCTGTAGTCGGTGCCACGAATGACCTTGGCTCCGCATTGGAGATCCTCCGAGCGCAGCCCGAGAAACAAGCGTACGACCAGGAGGTAGCCGTGATGGAAAATCCAGCGGTAGGCGCTCTCGTGAATGACGGTTTGCTCGGTGCGCTTGCGGATTCCGATGACTGATTTTTGCTCATCGATTGCCTTGTTGATGAGGGACAGAAAGTCTCTGGCACTGGTGGCTCCATCACAATCGACAAAGGCCAGCCAGTGGGAATCAGGATCTGTATTCCAGGTAGAGCGAATGACGTGTCCCTTGCCGCGATGCATTTCGCTGTGGATGTGGATTTCAGGGAATGTCTTGCGGTGGGTGTTGCGCAAGGTTTCAAGGGCAGCGAGTTCCTGCTTTGAGGATCCATCATCGGCGATCACCCAGCGAATCGCCAGATCCGATTCAGAGCAGGCCTTGGCAAGGCTGGGGGCATATTCACCAAGCCGGGCGGAGTCATTCCACACGGGGGTGACAATCAGTAAACGTGGGGACAAGGCAAAATTGGGGCGGTTTGAGGGGGCTGGGGGCGGATGATATGATTTACCATTGCGAGCTTCGGGGATCTTTCATCGTATCCATGAGACTCATGGAGCCCAACAAGATATCCACGCAGCACGCATTGCTGATCCTTGCATGGATCGCGGTTTTCGTCACGGCCGCTTTCCTGCGTTTTGAGGATTTGTCCGTGCGACCGATGCACGCCGATGAGGCCACGGGGGCTCGTATCATGGCCAAGCGCATGGAGGGCGAGGGTGGGGAGTTCAATCCCAAGCATTACCATGGCCCGCTGCTAGCGGATCTGAGCATGCCGCTTTGCCTGATCCGTGGTGAATCGGGGTGGAGTGAGTTGAGCAAGGGTAGCCTGCGTTTTGTAACAGCCTCCGCCGGACTCCTCGTGGTGTTCGTCCCCATGCTGTGGCGCCGCCGCTTGGGGGATGTCTCGGCCCTGGCTGCGGCCACCCTGCTGGCGACTTCGCCCTTGCTTGTTTATTACAGCCGGATGTTCATTCACGAGTCCATCCTGGTGCTTTTTGGGGCTTTGCTCCTGGGTTTAATCCTCGCCTTTCCCCGCTGGGGTCTGCCGGGAGTGGTGCTTGGGTTGATGTTTGCCGCCAAGGAGAGCTTTGCAATCAGTTTGCTGGCATGGAGTGCCGCCATCAGTCTGCTCTTGCTCCAAGAGCATCGCAAGCTCTCCATGGAACTTGTCATGGCTTGGTTAAGGCAGCACGGCAAAGGGCTGATGCTGTCGGCCGCGACCGCCGCAATCACCACTCTGGCCTGCTACACCCACGGCTTTACCCATCTCCGGGGTGCTTTGGATGCGATCAAAACCTACTTCGTTTACGAGACGGTGAGCGGTCACGACAAGAGTTGGAGCTACTATGTCTACTTGCTTGCTCTGCCCATGAAATCGGCTGGGGTCTGGTGGTATGGAACGCCGGTGGTGATGCTCGCCGTATACTCCTATGTCATGAGTTGGTCCGGCTGGGTGGATCGTCGTCAACGCCGCTGGATCCACTTGCTGGCTTATTCGGCAATCTTCCATCTGATTATCTATTCGCTCTTTGCCTACAAGACGCCTTGGCTGGCCTGCCTGCCGTGGGCACTGACCTGTTGGTTGGCGGGAATGGCTTTTGTCAATTTCACTCCGCTTGCGCCTTGGCTTAAGGGTCTACTTACACTCTTTCTTGCAGCCACCCTGTGGACCCAAGTGAAGCAGACCCGCATCGCCTGCGACCGTTTGCACTCCGATGCCCGCAACCCTTACGCCTATGTGCCCACCCGGCCCGACATCGAGAAGATGGAGGAGTGGTTTGACAAGTTGCGATCCATGGAAGGCCCCGCTCGCTTGGATCGTGTGGCGGTGGTGGGCAGCGGCTACTGGCCCTTGCCGTGGTATTTGCGTGGTTTTGAGCAGGTGGGTTACTGGCCCATGGCACCGGAGGATCTCGAAACCTACCCGCTGATCCTGATGATGCCCGATGAGGATATGTTGCTCGGCGCCCGCCTGGACGAGACCCACGTGCCTCTGCCACGTGGTCTGCGTGACGGCGTGCCTCTGCAAATCTATCTGAGCCGCGCTGTATGGGATCAGTGGATGAAAACGCCATGAGTACCGATTCCATAAGCGGAGCCTTTGTTCATGAACACGAGGCCATGAACACCACCTTCAGCATTCGCCTGTTGGGTATGGACGGTGCCTCGGCCCGTAGTTTGGCACAGCTATGCATTGAGAAGATTGATCAGTTGGAGGGGCAACTGAGCCGCTACATGGAGGGAAGTGATGTCTCGCGCATCAATGCACTTTCGCGTGGTGAGACCCTTTACATTAGCGAGGCCACTCACCAATGTTTGCTTCTTGCAATGGAGGCGGCCCGGCAAACCCAAGGCCTCTTCGATATTACGCTTGGCAAGCGCATCGAGCATCTTAAGCAGGGCAATGAGAGCCCCATTCCCGAATTGCATGGCAGGCTCAAGGTCCACCCGGACGTGCCAGCGGTGAGCTGTGAAGAGGCTGGGCGCGAGATTGACCTGGGAGGTATCGGAAAGGGCTTTGCTCTTGACCAGCTTCGCCAGTTGCTCATCGACTGGGAGTGTCAGGCAGCTTTGCTGTGCGCGGGTGCGAGCTCCATGTTGGCTTATGGCTCAGCCACTTGGCCTGTCGAGCTTGGGGGAAAACGGGGTAAGCGCATTGAACTGCAGGCAATGTCGCTGAGTGCTTCAGGAAAAGGGATTCAAGGCAGTCATCTGCTGCACCCATGGGGTGAGGAGGCGATGCCGGCCGAACCCTGCGATCGGGTATGGGTAATGGCCGAGTGCGCAGCCACCGCCGAGGTCTGGTCCACAGCACTGATGCTCCTGGAGCCCGCTGAATTCGCCGAAGCTCTGTGCGCAGTCAGTGGAGTGCATCAAGTATACGCCCAGAGGGAAGGGCAAATCACCTGCGTGATGTGAATCAGGGTAGATTGGCATCGAGCGGCATTTCGTGGAGCCGTCGTTCGATGTATTGCTCAGGCTTTACGCTCTCGATGTGTCCATCAAGAAACAGCACGGGAAAGTTACCATCTACCAGCCATCCGCTAATGGTGCCAGTGTCCCATTCGTCGATTTGAGCATCATCATAGCGGTAAAAGTAGTTGTCGGCGGGGGCAATGATGGGGGTGCGGGTTGGCTCGGTGGCGAAGGCTATGGGTATCAGGGTCCTTTCGAGAGTGGCGGCATCGGGAACGGATCCGTTCTCCTGAATCTCATAGTTTTCAGGAAGCATCAGATTGTAGCCGTAGCCCGGGTTGAGTGGTCCGAATTCGCGCGGTTCGTCTCCCTTCTGGAAGAGTGGGTTGCGCAGAAAGAGCTCGGTGCTGTCCCAGAAACTGTTCTGCTCGAAGCGGGCCGGGTCGGTGGTTTCAAACATCATCGAAAGAATGATTTCATGCCACAATGAGTCGCTGTAGGTGGATCCGTCGCCCCGGACCAAATCTGCGCGACAGGGCAGTATTTTCTGTTGGTTGTCGGTGGCGTAGGCGGTGAAGAAGGGAGCGATCTGCTTCATGTTCGCTGCCATGACGGCGGCCCGGCTTTTAAAGAGCATGCGGTTGCCGATGGCGAAGACTGCCGCACTGAGCACGACGATGACAGCGATCACCACCAGAAGTTCGATCATGGTGAATCCCCTGAGCTTTCTGTTACTCATGATGATTCGTGTATTTGAATTTTTCAAAGCTTCGAGAGAATTTCGACGGCAGCCTGGTTCTTGTATTCCTTGGCAATGTCGAGCGCGGTCACACCGTCCTTGGATTTTATCGAGGGATCGACTTTGTGTGCCAACAGATACTCGATGAGTTCTTTGTCACCACTGGCCGCAGCTTCATGCAGGGGCGTGCCGCCACGCACGCTCAGTGCGTTGGGATTGGCGCCGCCACTGATCAGGGCCTTGGAGGTTTGCAGTTGGTTCTTGGCAGTGGCGTGGTGAAGGGGTGTCCATCCGTCCTTGTCGAGCATGTCGGGCTTGGCGCCGGCCTTCAGGAGTGCGGTCACCATTTCCGGGCTGTTGCGATCAATGGCAGCGTGCAGGGGTGTGCGCTTCGACTTGTCGATGGTGTTGGGGTTCGCGCCCTTTTCCAGCAGGAGTTGGGCGACGTCCAATTTCTTGCGCAGCACAGCCAATTCTAGCGGGGTGCGCGAGCTGGCGCCCTTGTGCACGCTTTCGGGATGTTTTTCGATATGAGCCTGGATGTCCTCGAAGCTACCTTTGGCGATGGCGCGATCAATGCTCTCGAAGTCCTCGCCTTGGGCGGATGCGAGGGCCGCGTAGGCGGCCGAAAGCAGGAAAAACACGGATTTTTGGGAGAATGGACGCATAACGGGCGCTAGTAATAATGCTTTAAGCAACAAGATCAACCCGATTGGGCCATTTTGTAAGTCCGAAACCCTGAAAGGGGGGTGACGAGTTCCGGGTAATATGTTTGGGTCTCTATTACACCTACTCATCATGAATACCAAAAAACTGAATCGTCGTAATTTTCTCGGCAATAGCACCTTGGCAGGCGCCACGGTCCTTGCCGGTTCCGCTTTCGCCCAGAACACGGCCGGAGGCTCCAAAAAACTCAAATTCGTCATTATCGGCTGTGGTGGTCGAGGTAATGGTGCCGTCAAAAACTTCATGGAGGCCTGCAAAATTGTTGGCGTAGAAAGTGAGTTGGTGGCAGCTGCGGACGCCTTCCAAGCCAAAGCCGAGTCCCTTGCAGGCAATTACGGTCTCGACAAAAAGAAGTGCTTCGGTGGTTTTGATGCTTACCAGAAAGCCATCGCCGAAGATTGTGACTATGTTCTGATGGCGACTCCTCCCGCTTTCCGTCCGCTGCACTTCGCCGCTGCCGTGGAAGCCGGCAAGCACTGCTTCATTGAGAAGCCCGTGGCCGTTGATCCAGTTGGCTGCCGCTCAGTGATCGACACAGGAGAAAAAGCCAAGGCCAAGGGCCTGGCCGTCGTTTGTGGCACCCAGCGCCGCCACTCCGCCAGCTACCTTCAGAACAAGGCTCTCATCGATAATGGAGCAATTGGCGAAATCAAGGGTGGCGTGGTTCAATGGAATGGCAGAGTGCCATGGGTTCGAAAGCGTGAGAGCGGCCAGTCCGATGCCGATTATCTTGCCAACAACTGGCTAAATTTCGTCGAAATGTCGGGTGATCACATTGTCGAGCAGCATGTTCACAACCTTGATGTGGCCATCTGGTTTCTCGGTCGCTTACCCACCACTGCCATCGGATTTGGTGGCCGCGCCCGCCGCACCTCTGGCAACTCATTTGACTTCTTCAGTGTGGATTACGACTTCGGCAATGACGTTCATATCCACAGCCAGTGCCGCCAAGTAGCTGGCTGCTACAACCGCGTTGGCGAGATGTTTACCGGCACCGATGGCGTTTGCCTCGGCGGTGGCAAACTCACCGGTAAGGATGTGAAGATTCCTGCCATCACCGTGGACACCAAGAACGGTCAGACCCAGGAGCACGTCGACATGATCCGCTCTGTGATCGCCGGCAAGCCCCTTAACGAGGCCAAGCAGATCGCCGACTCCACTGCAGTGGCTATCATGGGACGTATTGCCTGTTTTACCGGTAAACTGGTGACCTTGCGTGACCTGATGGAACGCGAGGACTCCGAATGGTATAACTTTGCCTGTGCGCCCGCTGCACTCGACTTCGAGAAGGGCGCGGTCAAGGCCCCCGAGGAAGTGGCCGTCATTCCTGGTGAAGACGACCCCCGCTTCTCCTGAAGCCGTTGCGGACTGAGCCGTTAATGAATCATTCAGACCCTGGCCGGTATTGCGCTGGTCAGGGTCTTTTTCGGACTGCACCCACTTTCGGTGGTTTGTCCGGTGACTTCATCGCTACGAATGCCTTCTATCTCACCGGCATGATGGGCTGGCTCACACTCAGCGACATCACCAGGTGGCAGTTTAAGGTGGAGAAGTGACACGGCGGATGCGCATCAGTCAGGTGGTCGACGCCTTCACGTCACGGACTTTGAGTCATGAGGGCTGTGATGCTGTGATATTAGCCACCAATGAAGGTGATTGGACGCGAGAACATAGCTAGGGACAGCTCTCCGAGCCGATCGCGTCTCTGCAAGCTGAAATCGCGAGGGATTTGAGATTGATCTCCAAAGCGATGATAAAGGACGTCTTGGAGCTATGTCCATAGCTGCACAGTCACTTGTCTTTTCAGATTTTCTCCAAAATCCCGTTTAGCGTTGTGCTAGGACGCATGGCGGCGGAGGCCTTCGCGTCGTCGGGCTGGTAGTAACCACCGATGTCAACGGGCTGGTTCTGCACACCCAGGAGTTCCTCAACAATTTTGGCCTCGTTGGTGACGAGGGCTTCGGCTACCGGGGTGAAGATGGTCTTGAGCTCGTCATCGTCGTCTTGGGCAGCCAGAGCTTCCGCCCAGTAGAGGGCCAGGTAGAAATGGGAGCCACGGTTGTCGATCGTGCCCAGCTTGCGTCCGGGGGAGCGATCCTTCTCGAGGAATTTGCCGGTGGCGGCGTCAAGGGTGTCTGCAAGAACCTTTGCCTTGGATAGCCCGAAGGTCTCGGCAATGTGTTCTAAGGAGGGGTTGAGCGCAAAGAACTCACCCAGCGAATCCCAACGAAGGTAGTTCTGCTCAACAAACTGCTGAACGTGCTTGGGAGCGGAACCACCGGCTCCGGTTTCAAAGAGGCCTCCGCCCTTCATCAGAGGCACAATGGAGAGCATCTTGGCGGAGGTGCCGACCTCAAGGATGGGAAAGAGGTCAGTAAGGTAGTCGCGTAGCACGTTGCCAGTGACCGAAATGGTGTCCAGACCTTTGGCGATTCGCTCCAGGCTGAAGGTGCAAGCCTCGGTGGGGGCCATGATATGCAGCTCCAGGCCGTCGGTGTCGAGCTCGGCCAGATAGGTGTTTACCTTGGCGATGATCTGGGCGTCGTGGGCACGGTGTTCGTCAAGCCAGAACACGGCGGGGGTTTCAGAAGCTCGGGCACGGCGCACGGCAAGGCCGATCCAGTCCTTGATCGAGGCATCCTTGGTTTGGCACGCGCGCCAAATGTCGCCCTGCTCGACTTCGTGCTCGAGCAGAGAGTTGCCCGAGGCATCGACCACGCGGATGGTGCCGTCTGCGGGAGCCTCAAAGGTCTTGTTGTGGGACCCGTATTCCTCGGCGGCCTTGGCCATGAGCCCGACGTTGGGCACCGACCCCATGGTCTTGGGGTCGAGGGCACCGTTGGCTTTGCAGAAGTCGATGGTGGCCTGGTAGACGCCGGCGTAAGAGCTGTCGGGGATGACGGCGAGAGCGTCCTGCTCGGCACCATCCTTGTTCCACATCTTGCCGCCACCACGGATCATCGCGGGCATGGAAGCGTCGATAATGACATCCGAGGGCACGTGAAGGTTGGTAATGCCCTTATCAGAATTGACCATGGCGAGATCGGGTCGGGAGGCGTAGGTGGCCTGGATGTCGGCTTCGATCTCGGCTCTCTTGTCGGCGGGAAGCTGATCGAGCTTGGAGATCAGGTCGCCGAATCCGTTGGTGAAGTCGACACCGAGTTGGTCAAGAGTATCGCGGTGCTTGTCTGCCAAATCGGCAAAGAAAACGGTCACGGCATGGCCGAAGATGATGGGGTCGCTAACCTTCATCATGGTGGCCTTCATGTGCAGCGAGAAGAGAACGTCCCGGGCCTTGGCTTCCTTCACCTGCTCGGCGAGGAAGGCCTGCAGGGCCGAGGCCGACATCCGGGTGGAGTCGACGACCTCACCGGCGAGCACCGGCACCGACTCCTTGAGCACCGTGGTTCCCGAATCGGTCACCAGTTCGATGCGCAGGCTCGTATCGGCAGCGATGGTCACGGACTTCTCGTTGGAGCGGAAGTCGCCCTCGCTCATGGTGGCGACGGTGGTCTTGGAGTCGCTGCTCCACTCGCCCATGCGGTGGGGGTGTGCCTTGGCGTAGTCTTTAACGGCCTTGGGAGCGCGGCGGTCGGAGTTGCCCTCGCGCAGTACTGGGTTGACGGCCGAGCCCTTGACCTTGTCGTAGCGGGCGCGGATGTCCTTTTGCTCGTCAGTGGATGGGTTCTCGGGGTAGTCGGGAAGGTTGTAGCCCTTTGCTTGGAGCTCGCCGATGGCGGCCTTGAGCTGGGGCACGGAAGCACTGATGTTGGGCAGTTTGATGATGTTGGTCTCGGGCAACTGGGCCAGGCCGCCCAATTCAGCCAGAGCGTCGCTGATTTGTTGTTCTGGTCTGAGGCGCTCGGGAAACTGGGAAACAATGCGTCCGGCCAACGAAATATCTCGGGTTTCGACCTCGACTCCGGCCTGTTTGGCATAGGCCTGGACGATGGGTAGCAGGGAGTAAGTGGCCAATGCAGGAGCTTCGTCGGTCTTGGTGTAGATAATGGTCGGAACTTTGGACATGGTGGTCGGAGGTCGGATGACGGCGCTGGATTAAGCCATCCTGTGGAGGGGGTCAAAGAAATAGGCGAAATCCGGGGATTCTTGACCCTTTGGGTCCAATTTGAGAGTCCAAGGCATGGATTTGAGCTCCTTTAGCACCATGGATCCCCATTTGCTGGTTGGTTTGGTCAATACTGAACTGCGCAACCAGTGCGACTCTTTGGAAGACCTGGTGGCTACTCATGGTATTGATCGGGAGCAACTGCTGGAGCGGCTCGGCAGCGCGTATTTCACTTATGAGCCAGAGCAAAACCAGTTTCGCTGAACCAAAGCCAAATTTCCACCACTTCGATATGCCCCTTAAACGTCGCTCTTTTCTTGGGCAATTAGGTCTCGCTACCACGACCACTCTTCTGCCCGCTCGCTGGGTCAATGCCCAGGACCTGCCTGCTGATCGCAAGATCAAGTTGCGCTTCGCCATCGCCTCGGATCTGCACTACGGCCAGAACAACACCCCCTTCGATGAGTATGCCGGCAACATGGTGAATTGGATCAACAAGGAGCAGCAGGGCAAAGGGCTCGATCTGTTCTTTCTCAATGGCGATCTGGTCAACGACAAGACCGAGATGCTCCCGGAGTTGCGCGACAAACATCTCTCCAAGCTCCAGATGCCCTACTACTGCATCAAGGGCAATCACGACTATCTTGGAGCAGAGGGCTCGCCGACCGAATCATGGAGCAAGATCTGGGGTTACGACTCCAATCACACCGTGGTTTACAAGGACTACGTGTTCGTGATGGCGGATGCCTCCGTGCACGCGAAGAGTCATATCTATCGCGCGGCGGACCGTCACTGGCTCAAGAGCGAGTTCGATAAATATGTAAAGGCCCCGGCGATCTTTACGCTCATCCATATTCAGCAGCGCAAGCACATGACCCAAGGCTGGCCTGCGCATGGCGTGAGCAATCCCGAGGAAGTTCCCAAGGCCGAGGCGGTTATGGAGTTGCTTGAAAGCACACCCAATGTGCGTGGTGTGTTTCATGGTCACAACCACATGGAGACCAAGATGTGGATTTCAGGTGAGCGCCGTTACTTCTTCGATAGCCATGTCGGTGGCAGTTGGGGCGCGACCAAGGGCTACCGCATCGTTGAGGTTTACGATAGCGATGAAATGGTAAGCTATCAGGTAAACGCTGAGGAGGGCGGGGAGCTGAATCGTGATCAACTGTAGTATCAAGGTAACTCAAGTGCCTTGATCGCGTTCATGATGCGCGTGGTGACTTTCTCATATCCTTGCTTGTCGGAGAGTGACTTGAGTTCTTCGGCCTTGAGGTGGATGGCTTCGCCGACCACCACCGTGATGCGGGCGAGGCGTATCCTGGAGCTGCCACGCGGCAGGACCTCATTGGCTCCAAAGATTCTTATGGGCTGGATCGGTACGCCTGCTTTGACGGCAACCAAGCCAATTCCAGAAGCTGCCTCCCCAATGCTGCCATCGTAAGTCCTTGCCCCTTCGGGGAACAGAAGCACGCGCCAACCGCTTTTGAGGCGTCTGATAATGGTTTTGAGGCTAGCCATGTCGGGACGCTCCTGATCGACCGGAATGGCGTTCCACTGATTGTAGAGCCATTCGAAGAAGCCAGGTTTAAAGAGAGTCTTGCGTGCGAGGTAGACCATTTCGTCCTCGTAGAGGTTACCGATGAGAGGTGGGTCGATGTAGCTCTGGTGGTTGGAGGCAATGAGCACAGGGCCCTCGGTGATGAGCTTTTCTCGGCCGATGACGCGCAGGCCAAAGAGGCCGCGGTAAGCCGCGCCAAACAACAACCATCCAGTCCAATAGATCCAGCGCATGATCAGAATTCCAATCCTTGAGCTTTGAGGATTTCCAGGGCGGCTTCCAAACCGGATTCAATCGTATGCTCCGAGTTATCGAGAATGACGGCTCCCTCGGAAATCTTCAGGGGTGCGGTCTTGCGTTGGCTGTCGGCGGCATCCCGTTTTGCGATGGAGTCGACTTCACCGTCGTCACCCCGGCGTTTGGCACGCACGGACTCATCAGCGGTGACATAGATTTTGTAAGGGGTATCGGGGAAGACCACAGAACCGATGTCGCGACCCTCCATCACAACGCCGGTATGTTCGAGGTAGCTGCGTTGAAGATCGATCAGGTGTTCGCGCACGGCTGGAATGGCTGAGATTGCCGAGACATTGGCGTTTACTCCCTCACTGCGCAGTTGCTCTCTGGGATCTACTCCGTCGATTGTGATGGTCGACATGATGCCATTGCTGCTGCATCGGATTTCGATGCGCCCCAGCATGGCTGTGACCGCTTTATCGTCGCTGGGATCGAGATTTTCTTCAAGAGCCTTCCAGGTGATGGAGCGATACATGGCCCCCGAGTTGACCATGATAAGCCCCAGACGCTCAGCCAAATGTTTGGCTAAGGTGCTCTTGCCTGATGCGGCGGGCCCGTCAATGGCGATAGCGATATGGGAATTCAAGATGCTGAAGTTGGATTAATTTCTACGGCTGAAGCGCAGCATCGCGAAAAAAACGGCGGGCCCGTCAATGGCGATAGCGATATGGGAATTCAAGATGCTGAAGTCAGGTCGTAGTCGGATGGATCGCTGGAGCCACTCATGACCGCGGCTAGGTGACGGCTAAAGCCGGGATAGGAAGTGTTGATGCAGTCAGTACCACCAATAACAGTTTCTCCTTTGGCAAAGAGCCCGGCAATGGCAAATGCCATGGCGATACGGTGGTCACCGAAGCTGTGCAGGCTTGTGCCCCGAAGTGGATGGCCGCCTTCGATCTCCATGCCGTCTTCAAATTCTTCAACCACACCACCCATGGCGCGCAGATTCTCAACCACGGTGGCGATGCGGTCGGTTTCCTTCACGCGCAATTCTCTGGCATTGCGGATGGTTGTATGGCCGCTGGCCAGAGCAGCGGCAACGGCAATGACGGGAATTTCATCAATCAGGTTGGGCACTTCCTCCTCCAGAATGGTGGTGCCTTTCAGGAGCGCACCTGTGATTTTGATATCGCCCATGGGCTCGCCGCTGGTCTCGTCGGGCGCGACGGTTATGCTGGCTCCCATCCGTTTGAGCACGGTGATGATGGCGTCGCGGGTTGGGTTTAGGCCGACCTTTTTGAGGGTCAGCTGCGAGCCCGGCAAGGCGGCAGCTGCCACCAGCCAGAAGGCGGCACTCGAAATGTCACCCGGCACGATGAAATTGCAGGCCTTGGGTGTTTGACCACCTTGAATGGCAATGTGGTTGCCCTCGATCTCCAATTCGATACCAAATGAGGCCATCATGCGTTCGGTATGATCGCGGGTGGTGGCCGGTTGTATGATGATGGTCTTTCCATTAGCAAAGAGACCGGCGAGTAGCACCGCGCTCTTCACCTGGGCGCTTGCGACGGGCATTTCGTAATGAATTGACGAGAGCTTTGCGGGCTGGAAGCGCAATGGGGCACAGCCATCCTTTTCACCAAGGGTTTCGATCCTTGCGCCCATCTGGCGAAGGGGCAAGGTGATCCGGCCCATGGGTCGGCCGGAGAGCGATTCGTCACCCAAGAGCTCGGAGTTGAATTTTTGGCCGGCGAGGAGTCCGGCGAGTAGGCGCATGCCAGTACCTGAATTCCCGCAGTCCATGGGTGCCGCGGGGGCGCTGAGGCTCATGCTTTGACCATGCAATTTGAGCTTGAGTGGGCCGTGAGCTGGCATTTCATCGAGTATCTCATGTCTGGCTCCGAGTGCCTGCATGGCCATCAGTGTGTTGACGCAGTCCTCACTGGGCAGGAAGTTGTGAATGGTGCAGATACCATCCGACAAACCACCGAGAATGGCTGCGCGGTGTGACATGCTCTTGTCGCCAGGCACACTGAATTCAGCCTTGAGTGTGGAGGTGTGGAAGACGCGGAGTTCTGACATTCGGGAGGATGTATTAGAGCGAATCGCGGCGATTTTTCGCAGCTTCAAGCCATTGTCGAGCCGCATCTTGATCTTGGGCGTCTAGGATGCTCATGAGTGAGATAAGATCGTCGATACTGCGTTGCATAGGCCCCATTAAAGCCTCACGGTTTTCTAGCAGGATCTCGGTCCACATGTCGACGTTGCCGCCAGCGACACGGGTGGTGTCGCGTAGCCCTCCGCCTCCGAAGGACCCATCGGATGGGTTTTCAAGGCAGGTGCGCGCAGCAGCGGCCGCCAGTATGTGTGGCAGGTGACTGATGCGAGCAACCAGTGCGTCATGTCTGGCACTGTCCAGCCAAGTGGTTTGGCAGCCGACCTGCTGCCAGAAGGCATCCAGGCGTTGGGTGTTTTGCGCCGAAGCCATGCCATCATTGGTGAGCAGGCAGGCTGCTCCAGCAAAAAGATCCTTTCTTGCGGCCTGAATTCCACCCTGTTCGGAACCGGCCATGGGGTGGCTGCCGATGAATTGCCGACCGCTATTCTTGACGATGGGGCCCAGTGTCTGGTGTGGCATACCTTTGACGCTACCAACATCCGTAATCAGGCAGTCTGCGGGCAATCCGGCTTGAATGGCAGCCTCAAGCAACTTTGGCATGGCTCCAACAGGCACGCAGAGGATGACCAGTTGGCTATCCTTGACGGCTAGCGCCAGATCGCTGGTGGCACCATTGACGCCGAGCTGCTTGGCTTTGTTCACGGTCTCTTCGCGCCGCGCCCACATGCGCACGTCCTGTTTCAAGGCAAGTGCAAGTGAGCCGCCAAGCAGGCCGCCGCCGAGAATGGTCACACTTTGGAAGGGATCGCTCATGAATTAAAAAACCGGGCCCGATTGCGCGGATCCGGTTGTTGAAAGTTATCGGCAGGTTGTTAGCAGCAATCAAGGCACCCGGAAATATTTTTTCTCTGACGCGGGATATGTCGGATCCTGAACGAGAGTGCCACTCGGAATATCGCGCACATCAACCACCTGCTTGTTGTAGGGGCTGAATACAAAGCCGGCCTTGCCCGGAACTTTGCTGGCAAAAGGGTAATCGGTGGGGCCAGTTGGTGTGCTGTTGTCGTTGCTATTATTGAAGTTTGGATTCTGGAATTGCTGCTGTTGTCTTAGAAGTTCTGCTTCGGCGCGAGCAAGTCTCTCTCGTTCACGCTCTTGAGCCGCAATTTCTTCAGGTGTGGGTTGGTCCAGACCCTGACGAGGTTGAGGACCGGCGATCGGAGTGCAGGAACTCAGGACAATGCCCAGAATGGCGGCACTGGCGATGATGATTGGAGATTTCATGGGAATGGTTGAATGGGTGTGTTGGATCAAAAAATAACAGAAAAGAGAGAAAAAGAACAATACGGATGGGCATAGGAATCATGCTCTTCTTCTTGTCCCAGTCAAGTCAGCTCCGTGTAAAGACCACCAATGAAGATGATTTATTCAGACAAGCTTGATTTCATACGGCCCACGAAGGCAGGATCTCTCGCGTGCCCGATTCTAGCATACACACCTTGGGGAAGGTCCTGGAACACCGTGGAGAGTTGCTATATCGAGTCTCACTACCCAATGGTAAGGAAATTCTGGCTCATTTAGGCAAGGAGGTGAAGCAGCGCGGGGACACTTTTAAGTTGGGTCAATGCCTGCTGCTGGAGATGACTCCATACGACTTTGATGGAGCGAGGATACTCGGACCCGCAGACTTGGAGGAGTGACCTCTCACTTGCCGATGCAGAAGCTGCTGAAGATCACACCCAGCAGATCTTCGGTGTCGACCTTACCGGGAATCTCACCCAGTGCGTCGAGTGCTTCGCGTAGGTCCACGGATGCCAATTCGGCGTTGGTGGATTTAGGGTCCAACAGTTGCAGCGCGGCAGCGAGGGCCTCTTGGGCACGCAAAAGACTTTGCTGGTGGCGTGCGTT
This sequence comes from Luteolibacter sp., assembly GCA_030828305.1. Lineage (GTDB taxonomy): Bacteria > Verrucomicrobiota > Verrucomicrobiia > Verrucomicrobiales > Akkermansiaceae > Luteolibacter. The sequence continues at coordinate 2,783 of JAURCU010000002.1, read as the reverse complement.
GATGGCGATCATGTGCTCACCCCAATCGACTTTGTCGAAATTTAGAAGCTGGCGGATCTTCTCTGAAAGTTCCTCAAAACCGCGCTGTTCGGTGCAGGAAATACACACGGCATCGACATCTTTCCAGGACTCGTGCGTTTGGAGATCCGATTTGTTTAGAATGAGCAGATGCTTGGAGCTGCCGTCACCGAATGATGCAATCTGCGTGCGTTCGATGCTCGCATCAGCGATTTCCAGGATGAGATCGGCCTGTTCGATCTGGCGCTGGGTGCGTTGGATACCCTCGGCCTCGATGGCATCACCGGCTTCGCGCATGCCGGCGGTATCAATAAGGCGAAGAGGAAGTCCGTTCATGTTGATGGTCTCCTCGATGGTGTCACGAGTGGTGCCGGCGGTTTCGCTGACGATGGCGCGCTCGAAACCTAGCAGTTGGTTAAGCAGGCTCGATTTGCCGACATTGGGCGGACCACAAATTACAGTGCGAACTCCCTCTCGCAGGATGCGGCCCTGATCAGCAGTTGCCAGTAGCTTTGAGGTAGTGGCGAGCACGACTTCGATACGTTGCTTGAGCTCCTGTCCGGTCTGTGGATCGATATCTTCATCTGGAAAGTCGATCCAGGCTTCGAGATGGGCGAGGCAGCCAAGCAGTTCATCACGGGCTTTGGTCGTCTGTCTGCCAAGATAGCCTTCCAGTTGGCCCCGCGCGGCACGCATGGAAAGCCGGGTCTGGGCAGAAATGAGATCCATCACTCCCTCGGCCTGGGTGAGGTCCAGTTTGCCATTGAGGAAGGCACGTTGGGTGAATTCACCTGGCCCGGCGGCTTCGGCACCGCACGCGAGAAATCGAGCCAAGACTTCGCGCGTCACCAGGATGCCGCCGTGACCGGTGAACTCGATGGTGTCCTCTCCGGTATAACTGCGAGGTGCGCGCATGAACGTCAGCAAGCCATCGTCGATGACCTCGCCCATGGTGTCACGAATTTTGCAGTAGCGCACCTCGCCGTGGGCTAGTCGCTGAATCTGGCCATCACAGGCTTTGCCAGCAATCTCGATGGCCTTGGGGCCCGAGACGCGGATCATGGACACTGCACCCGTTGCCGCCGCCGTCGCGATGGCAGCAACCGTGGGGTGCTGATCTGACCCGGTCGCGTCCATGGTCAGCGATCGGCAAGCACTGCGTCGAAAACTTCCAGCACGCGCTTGTTTTCCTCCGGGGTGCCGATGGAGACGCGGATCCAGTCCGGTAACTTGTAGCCGCTCATGGCACGCACAATCACACCCTGCTTGAGCATGTTTTTGAAGACGTCATCGCCATGACCGCATTTGATCAGCAGGAAGTTGGCAAAGCTGGGGACCCACTCAATGCCTCGCTGGGTCAATGCCTCGCAGAGATACCCGAGGCCTTGCTGATTGACCCGGCGTGTCTGCTGGATGTGCTGTTCATCGGCGAGAGCAGCCAGGGCTCCAGCCTGAGCAAGGGCATTGGTGTTGAAGGGCTGACGGGCCTTTTGCAGTAAGCCGGCGAGGTGGGCGGGAGCAAGGCCATATCCAATGCGGAGTGCCGCCAGGCCGTGGATCTTGGAAAAAGTGCGCAGCACGCAAACGTTGCGGCCTTCGCGGACGTATTTGAGGACGTCAGGCGGATTATCCGGAAATTCGTGGTAAGCTTCGTCGAAAACTGCAACGACGTGATCGGGAAGCCGCTCCATGAAGCGGTCGATGGATTGCTGGTCGACCATGGTGCCGGTGGGATTGTTGGGATTGGCGATGAAGACCAGTCGGGTGTTGTCAGTAATGGCATCGGCCATGCCCTCGAGATCGTGGATGAAGTCGGGGTCGGCGACCTCGATGTATTTGGCGCCAAATAGCGTGGCCATCAGCTTGTAGACGACGAAGGCGTGTTCGGCAGCGATGAGCTCCGCATCGCGGTTGAGAAACGTGTGGCAGAGCAGTTCGATGATTTCATTGGAGCCATTGCCAAGGACGACATGGTCCATGCTGAGTGCGTATTTGTCAGCGATGGCCTGGCGCAGCATGTAGCCCCCACCATCAGGATAGATGTGGGCATCTTTCGCTGCTTTCTCGATCGCTTTGACGGCGAGCGGAGAGGGGCCGAGGGGGTTCTCATTCGAGGCGACCTTGACGATCTGCTCGGGCTTCAGACCCAGTTCGCGAGCAGTTTCCTCAATGGGCTTGCCGGGTTCATAGGCAACCAGATCACAGATAAAGCGGTTGGCGTGGGATTCGAGACTCATTGGAAAGGGGGCTGAGGTGGGGAAACTAGCGGGGACAATGGCCTCGGTCAAATGCCAAGCGGGCATCCAGAAACCAATCAAAAATGAGCATGAAAAAAGGGTGATCGCCGAGGCGATCACCCTTTGGTGTAAGTTGACTTTAACCCAGAGGATTAGAAGCTGACGGACAGATTAACACCGGCAACAAGCTCTTGAGTATTTGGGTTGTTGTAGTGCACGTTTTCCGAGCCCTCCACGGAGTAGAGGACGTATGGGGAAAGAGTAGCAGAGTCGGTGAAGGCCCAGTCGAGGGTTGCGGTGGTAGTGAGGTTGGCGAGTTCGCCTTCTTCAACACCGTAGCCTTGAGCAACACCAATGCCGAGGCTCAGGCAGTCAGTGAGATCGTAGCTCTTGCTGAGTGTTATAATGTTCCAGTTGTAAAAGCTTTTCGTTCTTCTGTAGACGATCTTTCTTCATTTATTGAAGAACTATCTAAGATGGAAGACACTGAAGGCGTAGTATTACGATTTGAAGACGGTCATATGTTCA
>JAURCU010000029.1 GCA_030828305.1 Luteolibacter sp. | reverse complement strand
TTTCGAATCCAGGCATGCAGATAAACCGGCACCCGTGGAAGAATTGCAGAACGGCGTCGCTGCTCCAGAAATTCGATAACACGACCTAATCAAATGCTTCAGGCCTTGGCCTCTTGCTCAATCTTTCCCAGTAGGCTGGGCAGCGCCCCCGGGCTTTCGATGAAATGAGTGGCCCCAGCCTCCGTGAGGCGGAAGCGGTCCTGATAGCCCCAGGTGACCCCGACAAACTGCATCTCGGCGTTGTCGGCGGTTTCGACATCGGCTACCGAGTCACCAATCAGAATGCAGTCACGAGGGTTGCATCCCAGAGTGTTGGCGATTTTGCGTGCCCCTCCGGGGTGAGGTTTGTGGGGGATGCCATCCTCCTGTCCCTGAATGATCCTGAAGTGAACGGTGGGAAATACCTGACGCGTAATCGTCAGGGTGAAGGGGTGAGTCTTGTTGGAGAGAACGGCAAGTTGATGGCCACCAAGTTGGAGCTCCTTGAGGACCTGGGTGACGCCAGTGTAGGGACGGGTGCCCTCCATCCATGTACTTTCATAATCCTGCTTGAAGGCGGCAAGCAGGGCCTCGAGGCACGCAGCATCCGAGTCGGGTGCCGCACGCTCGATGAGTTTGTGAAGCCCGTTGCCAACAAAGGTCTTCACCACGCTCTCGTGGTGGGTAGGTAGACCCCGGCTCTCGAGCGCATGGTTCAGGCTGTGGGCGATTCCCGGCAGGGAGTCGATCAAGGTGCCATCAAGATCAAAAATGAGAGAGGGAAGCATCCCAACCAGTTTGAATTCAAATTGGGTTCAGGTCAAAGGGCTTCCGCCTGTGCTGAGGATCAGAAACCAATGAGATAGACGAGTTCCTGATCGCTGAAGTTGGCGGGATTGTCTGCCGCGGCAATGAGCATCTCGGTTTCCAGGGCTTCTTGGATGGCTGCGGCCTTGTCATTCACGAAGCCCGTATGGGAGTCAACGAGTGTGTCTGGCTTTTCACCGGGGAAGTTGATGCCGATGACCAGTGCGATGGCAGCCGCGGCCGCCAGAAGTCCAGTCACGCTGGTCGTAGGTCGTGCCATGAGGCGCTGCCACAAGCTCTGACGCTGGTCGTAGGCTCGCACCAACTGGACCGTTTTGCTCGCGAAATGGGCGCTTGCGGGCTGGGTGGGTGCCTTGTCGACGAGATCCCAGACGGGATGCGGTTCAAGTGGAGTTTCAGGCTGTTTTGCTGGATTGGTCATGATTTGAAATGGCTTAACAGATGAGAAACCCCAGTCGGAGAGCAAAGTTTCGGTGGATGGATGCTTTTGCGGATTTAAACGCCCCGTTTGTCGCCCCAGAGGCGAACGTGAAGGCGTTCGCCATAGCGGTATCCCTTGTTCCGGCAAATTTCGGCCAGCCAGAGGGCGCGCTGGTCGAGGGTCGCGCTGTCGCGTCCCTCGGGCATCAAAATCACCTTGGCGGGTGAAATCGCGTGACTGCCCAGCAACTCCTCAATTTCCTCCAGATCTCTGGGTGCGGTAACCACGAATTTGAACCAGGAGTTGGGCAGGCTGGCGAGGTGGCTCAGGGCCTCGGGCTTGAGACGCAGAGAGGCTGCCATGCCTGAGTTGGCGAGTTTTGGAGAAACGTTGAATTGGTCGATGGCCTTGGCCAATGGGTCAGTGGGGCGGCGTGTGCCGTTGGTTTCGATTTCAAAAAGGGTCCCGGGTCGCTTGGCACGAACGGCATGGATCAGGGCGAGTACATCCTCTTCCTGTAGCAGGGGCTCGCCGCCAGTGATGACTACCCGATCGCAATCATGGGCAAGGATGTGATCGGCGGCTTGCTCGGGACTGATCTCGTGGGTGACATCTTCCTTCTTGAATTTGGAGTAGCCGGCAAGGGTGTCCTTTTCGTGAGGCCATGGTGTGCCTTCAAAATTCCAGGTGTGGTCGGTATCGCACCAGATGCAGTGGAGGTTGCAGCGGGAGGTGCGGATGAAAACAGCGGGGCAGCCCGCGCTCGCTCCCTCGCCCTGTATGGTGTGGAAGATCTCAGGGCCACCGTTGAGCTGTGCCAACTTCATGGGAAAGGTGAAGCATGGATGCGTGGGTATGGACAATCAAAAGTATCCCTGTAGTTTTTGCAGCATGAGCATCATTACGGGCCGGGGCGATTCCGGCGAGACCGACTTGCTGTATGGCAAACGCATTGCCAAGGGCTCACTGCGCGTTGCCTGTCTGGGTGGCGTCGATGAGCTCAATGCCGCCCTTGGAATGGCCCGAGTGGAGATTGAGAAAGGCGAATGCATCGAGCTCATCGATCAGATCCAATCCAAGTTGGTAACTCTGATGGGCCAGCTGGCCGTGCTGCCCGAGGACGAGCAACGGCATCAGCAAAAGCAAAAAAACCTGATCAATGAGGAGGATGTGAGATGGGTTGAACTCCATGCGCAGCGATACGAAAAACGCGGTGTGCGCTTCACAGGCTGGGCCCGACCGGGAGAAGAAGGCTGCAGGGCACGTGCTGCCCTCGATATGGCGCGCACCATCTGCCGCCGGGCCGAACACAATGTCTGGCAGCTCCACGAAAGTGGTGAAATCTTGCCGTTGCCAGTGTTGCTGCTTTTGAACCGCTTGTCTGATCTTCTGTGGATTCTGGCCCGCGTGGAGCCGGATGCTTGATGTGTGATTGTCCACCTCCCCCCATGGGATGAGCCATTGACGCGGTCGCGTCCATAGGTTCCCATTCGCACCGATGTCCGAGCCTACCTCATCTTCGTCCAAATCCGCGCTGAAGTGGATTGGTGGCTACTTGATGCAGGAGAAGTTGATTTTCATTCCCTCGATTTTCGCGCTGCTGTTCACTGCAGGCCTGTCCCTGGCCTTTCCCTATTACATCGGTCAACTGGTGGGTAGTCCGGCGGAGGCCCTAAAACAGGAAATTCCCGCCGGCGTGGTGCTGGAGCGCTCCAACCGCATCCTCATCACTCTGCTCTGCATTCTGGCAGCGCAGGCCACCGTCGCCTTCTTCCGGGTACAGGGTTTCATCCGCTCCGGGGAATCCGCACTCAACCGATTGCGTCGCGATCTTTTCACCCATCTGGTGAGGATGCCCATGGCCTACTTTCAGGAGCAGCGTTCCGGTGCGCTCAGCAACCGCATCTCTGCGGACCTGGGTGTGCTGCGTGAAACCCTTCTGACCACAGTGCCGCAGGCGGCCCGCCAAAGCGTGATCCTGATAGGTGGCTTGGTCTTCATTTTCATCTGCTCGTGGAAGCTGTCGCTCATCATGCTCGGCAGCATTCCCGTGGTCGTGCTGGCAGTGGCCTTTTTTGGTCGTAAGGTGCGCGGCTACTCCAAGTCTGCCCAGGATTCGCTCGCCGATGCGGGCACGGTAATCGAGGAAACCGTGCAGGGTGTGGCCGATGTGAAGGCCTACACCAATGAAGCCTTTGAGGAGAAGCGCTACTCCGCCGCACTCGACAACTTTCTTGGAGTGACCAAACGCGGGGCCATGACCCGTGCGGCCTTCCTCGCCTTTGTTATCTTCTGCTTGTTTGGCACCATCGCCTTTGTGTCGTGGCATGGTGCACGCATGCTGGCAACCGATCAGATTGATTGGGATAATTTCGCCTGCTTCATTCTCTTTGCCATCTTTGTCGGAGCTTCATTGGGCTCCCTGCCCGAAATCATTTCCCAGTTGCAACACACATCGGGGGCAGTCGAGCGTCTGCGTAGCATTCTGGACATGGAAACCGAGCGCAGTGGGGGAGATGAGCAAGCCCGACTCAGCGGCGCGATTGTTTTCAAGGATGTCAGCTACTCTTACCCATCCAGGCCGGACATCGCAGTGCTCAAGGAATTGAGCTTCGAGGTGGAGCCCGGGCAGCGTGTGGCTTTGGTCGGGCCTTCGGGTGCAGGCAAATCGACTACCTTTTCTCTGGTGCTGGGCTTTAACGAGGCTGACCAGGGCAGCATTCTCATTGACGGGCGAGAGATCTCGGAATTCGCGCTCAAATCGCTCCGCTCACAAATAGCCATCGTGCCCCAGGAGGTTTTGCTATTTGGGGGCAGTATTCGCGAAAATATCGAATACGGGCGCCCCGGATCCGGCGAGGAAGAGATCGTAGAGGCTGCCAAGCAGGCCAATGCCCACGACTTCATCAGCGAACTACCGGAAGGCTACGATACCTTGGTCGGTCCCCGTGGCACCAAATTGTCGGGTGGTCAGCGCCAGCGCATTGCGATTGCGCGCGCGGTGCTCGCCGATCCACGCATTCTCCTGCTCGACGAGGCCACCTCGGCACTGGACTCCGAAAGTGAGCGCCTAGTCAACGAGGCTCTGGAAAAACTGATGGCTGGTCGAACCAGCCTGGTGATTGCTCATCGACTCTCCACCGTGCGTCATGCCGACCGCATTCTTGTGTTCCAACAGGGCCGCATTGCCGAGAGTGGAAGCCATGACCGACTGATCGAAAAGGGAGGTAGCTACAAATACCTGGTTGAAACCCAGTTGGTTTAAGCCCGCCGGAGTGATCACGCAACAGAAGCAAACTGGGACGCTTACCCCGACATCGATCGTAATGAGGACATGAGTTTTCGACAGTTTCACAACTCATGGCACAAGCTGGATGTCATCGATGGCTGATGGAGCACAGACCACTCGAGGAGCTGTCCATCACGCCGCTCATTGGGTAAATGACGCCTACTTGGGTCTGGTTCCTACACCAAGCAAGGTCTGGAAGTGGGGAGCTTGCTGTTCCCGGTCGGCCACTACGATTTCGAGTTCCGTAAAGCCCGACTTGCCCATCATGCGGGCCAACTCGCTTTCCGAGAAGCCGAGCCATTGGTCGCCGTAGAGTTCGCGCGCTTGCTCGAAATTATGCTGCAAGAGATCGAGGACAATCAGTCGTCCCCCGGGCTTGAGTGCCTTGTATGCGGCGTCCAGTGCCTTTTGTGGGCGCTCGGCATGGTGGAGGGCTTGGCTGAGGATGCAGAGGTCGAGAGTGCGTGATTTGATGGGGGGTGACTCAATGTCGCCCTCACGGTATTCGAGATTGTCCAAGCCGTTCTTTTTGGCCAGCGCCTGTCCGTATTCGATCATCTTGGGCGATAGATCCACAGCAATGACGTGGCGTGCCCGTTGGGCCAGAAGCTGGGAAAGTGTGCCTTCACCGGCACCGAGGTCGGCCACCACATCGTAGTTGAGAGTCTTGATCAGAGCCTCGGCAAGGCCTTTCCAGGAGCGTCCCGGCACGTAGTCCTTGCCGAAGCGGCCAGCCAATGCATCGAAGTAGGCGCGCGTTTTGTCACGGCGCTTGCGCAGCAGATGACGAAGGGCCTCGCGGTCGCTCTTGAGATCGGGAATTTCCTCAGCAGCGAGCTTAGCCACCTCCATCAAGTCCTCACCCATACTGCAGCGGTAGATGTTGTGTTTGCCGCTGCGCTCGTCCTCGACCAGGCCCTCAGCTTTGAGCTGGGATAGCTGGGTGGAAATGCGGCTTTGGCCCATGCCAAGGATTTCCTGAAGTTCGGCGACCGATAGCGGCTCAGAGCCCAGCAGCATGAGGATGCGCAGCCGTGTCGGGTCGGCGATCAATTTCAGGGCTTTGAGCATTGACGACATCTAAAAGCATATGTATCAACAAATCAAGATTTGACGATACGAAAATTTACACCCTTCAAATTCCCCTCAATGAGCACTTTCATTTTTTCATCCGAATCGGTTGGCGAAGGCCATCCCGACAAGGTCTGTGACACCATCTCCGATGCGATCCTAGACGCCTGTCTTGCGGTCGACAAATCCAGCCGTGTGGCCTGCGAAACCTTCGTCAAAAGCAATCATGTCGTGGTCGGTGGAGAGATCACCATCCCCAAGCTTGGCGGTAAGCCCTTGAGCTGCGCGATCAACATTGAGCAGATCATCCGCGATGCGATTACCGGTATCGGCTACATCAACGATGATGATGTATTTCACGCCGACAAAGTATTCATCACCAACCTGCTGACCGCCCAGTCCGTCGACATCGCCCAAGGTGTGGACGCCAAGAAGGCCAAGGGTAAAAAGCATGCCGAGCAGGGTGCTGGGGATCAGGGTATCATGTTCGGTTATGCCTGCGATGAGACCCCTGAGCTCATGCCTGCCGCGATCATGTATGCCCATCATTTGGGTCGCGAGCTGACCCGCATCCGCAAGGAAGGCAAGAAGGCCCCGTGGTTGCGCCCGGATGCCAAGACACAAGTTTCGGTCGAATACGTCAACGACAAGCCCAAGCGCATTGTCAATGTGGTAATCTCCACCCAGCACGCTGCCAGCGTGGAGCATCGTACGATCGAGAAGTTCTGCATTGAACAGATCATCAAGAAGGTGCTGCCCAAGAGGATGCTGACCAAGGACACCGAGTTCCTCATCAATCCCACTGGCAATTTTGTGATCGGTGGGCCCCAAGGAGACTCCGGTCTTACCGGCCGCAAGATCATCGTGGACACCTACGGTGGCACCGGCCGTCATGGTGGTGGTGCTTTCTCCGGCAAGGATCCCTCCAAGGTTGACCGCTCTGCCGCCTACATGGGCCGTTGGGTAGCCAAGAACGTGGTAGCCGCAGGCCTTGCGGCCAAGTGCGAACTACAATTCGCCTATGCCATCGGCCATCCACGCCCTGTCAGTGTGCACATCGATACCTTCGGCACCGGCATTGCCAGTGATCAGGAAATTCTCAAGGCGGTGCTCAAGGTTTTCTCCTTCAAGCCCGCCGATATCATCAGTCAGCTCAAGCTCTTGCGTCCCATCTACTCCAAGTCGACCAACTACGGGCACTTCGGCAAAGAGTGCTGCGATTTGCCTTGGGAAAAGACCAACAAGGTCAGCGCCCTCAAAAAAGCGTTGAAATAATCGCCAGCCAGACGATGGCAGTCAATACAGCCCAATCTTACATACCCCCAACAATATCATGAGCACAGAAACACTCGAAGCCACTCTCGACTATAAGGTCGCTGACATCAACCTGGCCGACTTTGGTCGCAAGGAAATCAACATTGCCGAGCACGAAATGCCCGGTCTGATGGCCACCCGTGCAAAATACGGTCCCGAAAAGCCACTACAAGGCGTGCGCATCATGGGCTCCTTGCACATGACCATCCAGACCGCGGTGCTTATCGAGACTCTTGTTGAACTGGGTGCCGATGTGCGTTGGGTAAGTTGCAACATCTTCTCCACCCAGGACCATGCGGCTGCCGCCATGGCCAAGGCTGGTATTCCGGTCTTCGCCTGGAAGGGCGAGACTCTCGAGCAATACTGGTGGTGCACATGGCAGGCCCTGCAATTCCCAGGTGGCAAGGGACCGCAACTCATCGTCGATGACGGTGGAGATGCGACACTGCTCATTCACAAGGGCTACGAAATGGAGAACGGTTCGGACTGGATTGACACTGCTTCAAGTTCCAAGGAAGAGCAGGTTATCAAGGACCTCCTCAAGCAAATCAAGGTCGAGCAACCCGGGATCTTCCATGAGTTCGTCAAGGACTGGAAGGGTGTGTCTGAGGAGACCACCACGGGTGTTCATCGCCTCTACCAGATGGCCAGGGAGGGAAAGCTGCTCGTTCCCGCCATCAACGTTAACGATTCGGTCACAAAGTCAAAGTTCGACAACCTTTACGGTTGCCGCGAGTCCCTGGTCGACGGCATCAAGCGCGCCACCGACGTCATGATTTCGGGCAAGGTGGCTGTGGTCTGTGGTTATGGTGACGTTGGCAAGGGCTGCGCTCAGGCTCTCAAGGGCCAAGGAGCCCAGGTGGTTGTCACTGAAATTGACCCTATTTGCGCCCTGCAGGCCGCAATGGAAGGTTACCGCGTGCTGACCGTGGAAGATACGCTCGGATGGGGCGATATCTACGTAACCACCACCGGCAACTTCGACATCATCCGGCTCGAGCACATGGAGAAAATGAAGGATCAGGCCATTGTCTGCAACATCGGTCACTTCGACAACGAGATCGACATGGACGGCCTCATGGCCGCTACTACCAGGCTCAACATCAAGCCCCAGGTGGACAAATATACCTTCCCCAGCGGCAACAGCCTTTACATGCTGGCCGAAGGTCGTCTGGTGAACCTTGGCTGTGCCACCGGTCATCCGAGTTTCGTGATGTCCAACAGCTTCGCCAACCAGACCCTCGCCCAGATTGATTTGTGGAAAAACCGCGACAAATATCTCCCCGGTGAAGTGTCTGTGCTGCCCAAGCATCTCGATGAGGAAGTCGCCCGACTTCACTTGGAGAAAATCGGAGCCAAGCTTACCAAGTTGACCAAGGAGCAAGCCGACTACATCGGTGTGCAACCCGAGGGTCCTTACAAGCCGGACCAGTACCGCTACTAAGCGATTTCAGAATCTGCATTTAAGAACGCCCGGGTGGTTGCGCTGCCCGGGCGTTTTTATGGTCCGCTGTGCGGCCGTCATGGGTCATGGACGATCGGGGCTTGCTCAGTTCAGTCATGCTTTGGCCATCAGAGAAGTGCTCTACCTGATGAAGTTCATTGAAAAATAAAAGTCACCCATGACGAGATCATCAGACCCACGATAACAGGAGGACGGTCTGATAGGCCTCATTGGCCCGGAACCAGAGTTTGCTGCTGGTGCCAGTCTTCTTCATCCAATGGAAGAGATTGTCCCCGCCGCAATCAGGCAGGGTTTAAAGCACCGAAAAAGTGATGATGTGCAATGCCATGGCTCCGCTTACCAATAGAATCAATCCGGGGAATTTTTCCCGGGGTCGCTCGATTCCTGATCGCCTTTCTGGCAAACGAGCGTTGGCGGCTACGCTTTCAATTCGAGTCGAGCGGCATAGGCGCCGTCGGTGTGGTGTATGAATGGCAGGATGCGCCTTTCATCGACAAGTTCCAATGCGGGATGCTTGTTGATGAAATCCCGCACCAAATCCCCATTCTCGCTGTCTTCAATGGAGCATGTCGAGTAGACCATACGCCCGCCCGGACGCAGACAGCAAAGGGCGTTTTCGAGGATGGCCAACTGGGTTTCACGGATGGTCTCGATATCGAGGGGCTGGAGGCGCCAGCGCAGGTCCACGCGGCGGCGGATCACGCCGGTGTTGGAGCAGGGCACGTCGAGCAGGATGGCGTCGAAGGCCTGATGCCAGTCGACGGGGGCGGCCTGGGTCCAGTCGTGCTGGTGAATCTTGGCCTCATTCAGGTGAAGGCGATCGAGGTTGTCATGCAAGCGCGGCAAGCGTTTGGGGTTGGAGTCGGTGCAGGTGAGCGTGGCGCTTGATCCCATTGCGGCGGCAATCAGGAACGCTTTGCCGCCGGGAGCCGCACAGGCATCGAGCACGGCTTCTCCCGCTTTGGGGTTCAGCAGCTCGACACAGTGGCGGGTCGCCGGGTCCTGAATGTAGATGGAGCCGCTGGCAAGCAGGTCCTTGGGTAGCTTGCCCTCAAGTTGGTAGAAGCCCTCCGCTCCCTCGATGCTGCTTCCCGGCAGCTCTCCCTCAATGGCGGGAGCCAGGGGATTGATGCGGAAGCAGGTGGTCGAGGGCTGGTTGTCCCACTTCATCAACTCGAGAGCGGCCTCTTTGCCGTGGGCGTTGCGCCAGCGTTTGAACAACCATTCCGGGTGGGAGTGGGCAATGGGCAGGGGCAAGCTGTCGACTTGGTCCAGGAGTTGCTCACGCATCGAAATCGAGCGACGAAGCACCGCGTTGATCAGGCCGCGCACGGCAGCCTTGCCAGCTTCTACCGTTTCATTGACAGCTGCGTGATCCGGCAGGCCGAGAATTAGTGTCTGGCACAGTCCTACGCGCAGCACATCACGGGTCTCCGGGTCCAGGCGACCCTTGCGTAGTTTGCCGATCCAATAGTCAAGCAGGCTGCGGTTGCGTAGCACCGCATACAGAATGGCTTGAAGTAGTTTGCGGTCGGAAGCGCTCAGCTGCCGGCGACTGGCGTGGCGCTCAATCAGGCTCTCGGCGTAGTCTTGGCCTTTGGCCCAGGCGCGCAGCGCGGATACCGCAGCTTGGCGGACGTGAAAGTTCTTTGCGGGCATGAATGGGTTGCGGGCCTGATCAGACTGAGAGGATCTGGCCTCTGGCGCAAGCCAGCACTTCGTCATTGATGAAGTCCTGGCCGTGAATGACGTGTTCAAGCAGTGCGACGCCGCTAAGTTCACCGATCACGGTCTTGTTGGTTATCATCGCGGTGTCGAGTTCGTCTTCGAGTTGGTTGAGAACGATGCAGCGGCACTCCAAACCTTTGCTGCGGATCGCGTTGACGCTCAGCAGGCTGTGATTGATAGCTCCCAGTTGGTTGGCGGCGACCAATAGCACGGGCAAGCCGAGTTCGGCTGCCAGATCCGACATGCTGTAGTCGGAGCGAAGGGGGACTTCCCAGCCACCCGCGCCCTCGACGAGCACCACATCGTGTTTGGCGGCCAGTTTCTCGTAGCCCTCGATGAGTTGTTTGGGGTCAATTTCACGGTTTTCGAGTTGGCAAGCGACGTGAGGAGCGACCGCATTGAGCAATTGCACCGGATTGACCACATCGGCATCCAAACCTCCGCTGACTTGTGCGAGGATCTCAGTATCCTCGAGCCCGCCACAGGAGACGGGCTTGTAACCGACGGCGTCCAAGCCCTGCTGGCGCAGGCCTTCGATGATCAGGCGGGTGATGTAGGTTTTGCCGACGTCGGTGTTGGTGCCGGTAACAAATAAGCTCATGAGGGAGTGGTGGGCCTGAGCGCTGCCGCGGTCAAGTCACACCGCATATTTTTACTTCCGCAAGCACTTGGCACAGGCCAAGCTGCCCGTCTCGTGACCTCCGACTTCCTTGTGATTGGTAGCGGCATTGCCGGCCTCAGCTTCGCGCTGGAGGCCTGCCGTCACGGCACGGTGACTGTCATCACCAAGGGCGAAACCCGCCATTCCAACACTGCTTGGGCGCAGGGTGGCATCGCCTCGGTGCTGACCGATGAGCTCCGTGACGAGGGCGACACGGTTGAGAAGCACATCGCCGACACCTTGGATGCCGGTGCCGGCCTGTGTCATGAGCCCACGGCGCGCATGATCATCGGTAAGGGCGATAAGGCGGTCCAGTTGCTCATTGAGCGTGGAGTGCATTTTGACCGCGAGCACGATCACTACCACCTCGGCAAGGAGGGTGGGCATTCGCATCGCCGTATCCTGCATGCCAAGGATACCACTGGCCGCGAAGTGGCGCGTGCTCTCATTGAAGCGGTGCATGCCGAGCCCAATATCACGGTGCTTGAACATCATTTCGCCATTGATTTAATTACCAGCTCCAAGCTCGGAGCGGTGGCTGTGGACCGCATTCTGGGTGCCTACGTGCTCGACAAGGCATCCGGAGAAGTGAAGGTCATGCGCTCGGATCGTGTGGTGTTGGCCACCGGCGGCTGTGGCAAGGTTTATCTCTATACCACCAATCCGGACTCGGCGACTGGCGACGGCGTGGCACTCGGGTGGCGTGCCGGTGCGGCTGTGGCCAACATGGAGTTCATCCAGTTTCACCCGACCTGTTTCTACAATCCGGGGGCGGTTGGGCCCGAGGCGCGCTCCTTTCTGGTTAGCGAAGCCGTGCGTGGGGAAGGTGGTATTCTCATCAATGCCAAGGGCGAGGATTTTATCAAAAAGGTTGATGCGCGTGGTTCACTTGCTCCGCGCGACATCGTTGCCCGGGCGATTGATGGCGAGATCAAGAAGACCGGTGCGCCCTGCGTGTTCCTTGATGTCACCCACAAGGCCAAGGGCTACATGCAGGAGCACTTTCCCTACATTTACCAGACACTGCTCAAGTTCGGCCTGGATTGCGAGAAGGAGCCCATACCCGTGGTTCCTGCCGCCCACTACCAATGCGGCGGGCTCAAGACCGACGCCACCGGCAAGACGAATATCCGTGGCCTGTTCGCGGTGGGGGAGGTTGGTTGTACCGGCCTGCATGGCGCTAACCGCCTGGCATCGAATTCGTTGTTGGAAGCTGCCGTGGTAGCAGACAATGCGCTGGAGGAAATCATGCGTCTGTATCCGCCGGGCAAGGAAGTGGGGAATCCCCCCGAGATTCCCGAATGGGAACACGGTGACACCGCGGAGCCCGATGAATTGGTTGTGATCTATCATAACTGGGATGAGATACGCCGTTTGATGCAGGACTACGTCTCGATTGCGCGTACCGACAACCGTCTTCGCCGTGCCGCAGCCCGGGTCAAGAACCTCAAGCGTGAGGTTAAGGAGTTCTACTGGGGCCACCGCGTGAACTCGGACATCCTTGAGCTGCGCAATCTGGTGACCGTGGCTGCCTTGATCGTGGAGTGCGCGCTGCGGCGCAAGGAGTCACGTGGCCTGCACTTTACCATGGATCATCCCGAGTCCGATGAGCGTTGCCTCAGCGATACCGTGATTCGGAAGTTTTAATTGTTCATGAAAAGCCTGTTGCTCTGTGCCATGATGGGGATCTGCTGTTTCGCGCAAGACCTCAAGTTGCCAGATCCCCTGATCACGGGCGAAGGCAGAAAGGTAAGTGCCGAAGAGTGGAAGGCATCGCATCGTCAGCGCACTCTCGAGTTGTTTCGCAGTCATATCTACGGTCACAACCCGGTAGAACGCCCCGAAGAGCTGAATTTCAAATTGGTGGAGATAGATACCAATGCCATCGAGGGCAAGGCCACGCTCAAGCGGGTTGAAATCAGCTATGGAGGACCTAACGGCACGGGCGGCTTCATGCTGTCGGTCTTCATCCCCAATCAAGTAAAGAGGCCCATGCCGGCCTTTTTGCTGATCTGCAATCGGGCTTACGACAACATTGATCATACCCGCAAGGAAAAGAGCCCGTTCTGGCCGGTGGAGCTTGCCATCGAGCGTGGCTATGCGATGGCCGCCTTCCATAACTCCGAGCTGGATCCGGACAAACACGACGAGTTCAAGAACGGGGTTCATGGTATCTTTGACCCAAAGAATCAGCCGCGCTCCAATGACGCTTGGGGCACCATTGCCGCCTGGGCTTGGGGGGCGAGTCGCGTGATGGACTACTTTGAAACCGACCATGACATTGATCACACCCACGTCGCTGTGGTGGGTCATTCACGCGGTGGTAAAACGGCGCTCTGGTGTGGTGCGCAGGACGAGCGTTTTGCTCTGAGCATCAGTAACAACTCCGGCTGCACGGGTGCGGCTTTGGCCCGTAACAAGAGGGGTGAGAGCGTGGCCCGCATCAACAAGGTCTTTCCGCATTGGTTCTGCGAGAACTACAAGCATTACAACGACAGAGAAGGGGACCTACCTGTCGATCAGCACCAACTCATTTCCCTGATGGCACCGCGTCTGGTCTATGTGGCCAGTGCCAGCGAGGACGATTGGGCCGACCCCCAAGGCGAGTTTCTTGCCTGTGTCCATGCTGGGCCGGTGTATGAGTTGCTGGGGGTGAGAGGGCTGGGGTCAGGCGAATTTCCCAAAATTGACTCGCCGCTGCAGACCGGCCACATCGGCTACCACTTGCGCCGCGGAAAGCACGATTTGGTGGAGTATGATTGGGAGCGCTTCATGGATTTCGCGGATCGGCATTGGCTCGGTAATTCCCCCTGAATGACCCGCATCGGTCAGGCGGTTGCGGGGTGATTCATCAAGCCAGCGAAAAAGCTATCTTCCGAGTTGCAGGCGGAAGCCGTTCTTCATCCCAAGGCCGCCAATTTTCAGCTTGCTGGCTCGGTCACGAATCATTTTGGGAGCCTTGGCCTTGTCTTCATCAGTGGTCCATGGGCCCTGCCAGGTGATATCGTTATCCTTGTTGCGGGCAGTCAGGGTGGTTTCGCCATTTTGGGTCTGCAGCTCGATGCTTCCATTGTTGTCCATCAGGCGGATGGTGGCGTTTTGCTCAAGCTTCAGGCCACCATGCTCTCGGGCTTCAGGCATGGGAATATCGCCCAGCTGGTTGAGCTGGAGGCGCATGCGATCCATGGCGCCGGCAATACCGGCTCCAGCATTGGGATCGAACATCTCACCTTGTAGTTCGAGGTGATCCAGATTGCCTTCGATCATGTCACGAATGCGTGCAGCCATGTCCTCGGGCATGGCTCCCAGTTGTTGGATTCCTGGGCCGTTAAGAGGGTTGCCATTCGCAGCAAGTGCCTCCGGCCGCTTACCCAGAGTGACGTCCAATTCGATGGCCTTGCCACGCTGGATTAGGCCGAGCTTGACCGTGTCGCCGGGCTGATGGGATAGAATTGTTTCGGATACATCGGTATTGGAGAAGGCAGGAGAGCCATCGATGGTGAGCAGTAGATCATGCTCCTGGACGCCGGCTTTTGCGGCAGGGCCATCAGGCATGACCGAGCGGATCATGACGCCTTCACCATTGCGGACTCCAAGATGCACGGAGAGCATCTCGGGGATGGCTGCACTGACAATGCCGAGATAGGCCTGCTCTTTGATGGTGTTCTCGGCGGCAGCAGCCGGCGGAGCCGCCCTGTCTCCGGGGGCTTCTATGGCCAATGCCGGTGTGGTTAGCAAAGCCAGCCACGCGGTGGTTGTGAGTAGTAAATGATAGCTCATTTCAAGTGAAGAAGCGTTGAGACCGGCCAGACTTGTCTATCACTTGCGCGATTCAGTGGGAGTCTGTCGGAACCAGGTAGTATTCAACCCTTGGTTTCTCGACCTCGTAAGTGCTTCCGTCCTCGCGTTTCATGGTGACTTTGTCGGTGTAAGTCACCTTGATGACCCGGTGTGGCTCATCATTGCTTGGCCAGATGATTCCCTTGTCCTGGGTTTGGCTCAGGGCGCGGGAGAACTCTGTGGGTAGGGTCAATGGGGGACTTGCTGAAGACGTCCTGTTGGATCCGCTTGATGACTTGCCAACCGTATTGGCCGGGCCTCCAAGCGGGTCGAGCCAGAAAGCAGTCAATACACCAAGCAGGCAGATGGCGGCAGCGGCCGCTGCCCATGGCGCCGTTTGATGAAATCGGGTCTGATGAACTTTCTCGTGGGCCTGAATGCCGGGGAAGGGCAGTATGTGGACCTGGTTGGGTGCGGGCAGACCCTCCACTTTGGATTCGAGTGCTGCAATCAGTTGTGAGCCCAATCTTTTGGGTTGGATGGAGCGAAGCCGGGCTTCGAACCTTACTTCATCCTCGTTAAGCTCGGTGAGTGTGCCTTCGGCGGCTGCCTGTAGGCGACCGAGCAATGCCTTCTCCAGCTCCGCAGCCTGCTGGTCGTGAAGTGTGCGTTCAAGTTCGTTTGCTTTGTCTTTCATTGGGGGCTTTTCGGGGTGCTTGCTGGGAACTTTGCAAAAAAGAAACGATTGAGATTTCAGATGGAGAGGTCGCCTCGGCGTCTGGCACCGGCGAGACTTTTCTTCAGCGACTCGAGTCCATAGCGATATCGCGAGGCCGCTGTGTTTTGGGAAATTTCAAGAGCTTCGCCGATTTCTGCAAAAGTCTTTTCTCCCCATATTTTCATTACGATGACTTCAGCAAACTTGGGCGGCAATTGCTTGAGTTTTTCCTCCAGTTGTTCGCGAATTTCGTCATCGGTGGATTCACCCTCAAACCAGGGGTCCTTGCACATCTCATCGCCCGCAGCGATGCTGACAACGTCCTCGCGCTTCTTGCGGCGGTCGGTGCGGCGGCTCAGGTCGATGGCAAGGCGGCGGATGCTGGTGTAAAGATAGGCCTGCCATGCGTCGCTGCCGCCGACGAATTCGCCACTGTTGACCTTATCGACCAACTTCACCACGGCGTCCTGCAGGATGTCTTCCGCATCTTCATGGCTACGGGTTTGTTGTCGGGCAAAAAGCAGAAGTTTAGGGCCGTGCGTGCTTAGCCAATCCCGCCATTCGCTTTGAGCGGGTTGGGATGCCGAATCCTTGGCAGGTTGGCTATCTGTGCTGTGAGCGGCACGGGTAGAGGACATGTCTTTGTATTGATCCATGAAGCGTCTCTTTTCGGTCGGATTGTCTCAAATTTAGCCAAAAATGGCCAGATTCCTTCTGTTCAGGTGATTTTTCTTCGATTTGATGTCACAATAGGGATGACGAACCACAATAGAATTTGCAACGCCATGCCGTTTCCCGTGCCATCCGACCCTCCGGAATACCAGCCAGCTCAAGTGCCAAGGCCAACTCAGCCCATGAGCCGTGAGGAGTTTTCGGATGTGGTTCGCAACAACCACGCGACGCTATGCGCCTACGCACGCGTGATTACAGGTGGTGATGGGGTTCGGGCCAAGGAGATCGTCCAAGATGCCTTTGTCGCTGCCTGGAACAACATCGGTAAATTTGACGTGACCCGCGATATTTCAAGTTGGCTGCGCGGCATCATACGCAACAAGTGGCGCGAGGTGTGCCGGCGCAATATCCGCGAGGTTAGTCTCAGTCATGATAAACTCGAACTCATTGAGCACCAACTTACCGAGATCGAAGCCGATCGCCCTGAGGTCTTTGACCGACTGGCCCATTGCCGTGAACAGTTGCCCGAAACCCTGGCGGCGAGCGTGAAGACCTATTACGACGGGGAGTTGAGTACGCAAGAAGCCGCGGCCCGATTGAGGATCAACGGCGCCACCCTACGCAAGCGCCTGGAGCGTGCGCGCACGGCTTTACGCGAATGTCTCGAGAGAAATGTTTCGCGAATCCACTGACTTTCCACCCCTCAAAACCCTTCATCGACATGAAATCGCAAGAAGAATGCTACCAGGACGATCTGATGGACTGCTTACTCAAAGAGCAGGCACGCAAGGATCGTGAACAGGTCATCTGTGAGATCGAACATGCGATCATGTCCCAGACACTTGCGCAAGCACGCGAGCATCCCACCGTAGACTGGAAGCGTTTGATCCTCTCCGGCGCGGTTGCTGCTGCCGTGGTGCTTGGCTTCGGTTATATCCTCGGAGCAAGTCTGCACCCCAAGTTGGAAGGCCCCCATACCAATACCGGTGAGGACTCAGAGAAGTTGATACCCATGTGGGTGACCTACCGGGTCGAGTATGTGGGCATGGATAAGGAACTTGAAACCAAGCTGCCCCGCGAGATCGCCTACAAGCGACCCATTGCTCCGGTGCTTCTGAATAAAAAAGAAGACAGACAGAACACGTCCTTTCCCGAGATGGCTATTTCTGCCTTTTCTCCCTATGATGACGATCCGAGTCGTTTCTCCACCGCCGAGACAGAGCAACCACGTCCAGTGCTCGTCACCCAGTTTCCCGGCAAGCTGGTTGACCAGAACTGGCGCACGCCACTGACTCAGCCGCTTTCCAGCTTTTCCCTGGATTCGGAGAACGCCTCCTATGCCAATATCCGTCATGTGATTTGTGAAGGCCTGCCCGTTTCAGAGAACTTGGTGCTGATCGAGGAATGCATCAATGCCTTCAGCTACGATTACCCGGCTCCCCGCGGGGATCAGGACTTTACATTGAATGCGAACATCCTCACCTGTCCCTGGAATGATCGGCACATGCTCATCAAGATCGGTATTCAGGGACGCGTCATGAGTGCTTCCGACAATTCGAATGTGTCCAGTCTGATTGCCAAGGATGCCGCCATCCAGATCGAGTTCAACCCGCAGCGTGTCGAATCCTACCGCCTGATTGGCTACGCTCTTTGCCTGAGTGATGAGGAGCGCACGGCCGCCGGGGGCAGCTCTTGCTTGGACATTCATGCCGGCCATCAGGTGACCGCCATCTACGAGGTCATTCCACTGCGTCCGGTTTTCGCCGCACCCAAGCCCGGGCAGCGCCTCAAATATCAAGCTGCCGCGCCGTCGCCACACTCAGCTAGCCGCGTGCAAGAATGGCTGACGCTCAAGCTCAACTATCAGGACCCGGAAAATGGCGAGAGCCGCTTGCAGCAAGCGGCACTGAAGGGTGAGGCCATCATGTGGCATCATGCCGATGTGGACTCTCGCTTCGCTTCCACCGTGGCTTTGTTTGGCATGAAGTTGCGTGGGATGGATGGCCTCGAGGGCATCACTTGGGATCATGTGCTGGCCATGGCTCAATACGACACGACCATTTCGCCACATCAGGATCGTGGTGAATTCATCAGTCTGGTGAAGGCGCTCAAGTCCAGGCAGCGCTGATTGGCGCAGCCGCCCGGAGTTTCTACTCGGCCGCTTGCAGCAGGGAGGCGGCCATGGCACGCACCTGATCTCCGCCCCCGCCCAGCATGCGGACCAATTCCTGGACGCGGGTCTCGCCATTTACTGCAAAAATTCTCGAACGAGTGCGGCCCTGGCTGACTTCCTTCTCGACGACAAAATGCATGGCCGCCGTTGCGGCAACCTGCGGAAAGTGGGTGATGGCCACCACCTGATGACGGGTGCCTAGCGCAGCCATCTTACGGCCGACAGCGACTGCAATTTCCCCACCCACATTGGCGTCAATCTCATCGAAGACCATCAGCGGGGTGTCGTCCTGATCGGCAAGAGCGGTTTTAAGCGCAAGCATGACGCGTGAGATTTCCCCTGATGAAGCAATCTGGCGAAGAGGCTGCAAGGGCTCGCCAGGGTTGGGTCCGAACTGAAACTCGACATCCTCAAGCCCTTGTGCGCGTGGCTCGCCTTGGGCCTCAAGCTGGACTTCAAAACTCGACTGCTTGAAGCCCAGGTCTGCAAGTTGTTTGGTAATTTCCTTGGCGAGTTTCGGCGCGGCTTTCTTACGGATGGCGCTAAGCGCTTTACCACTGTGCTCCATCTCTCCACGCCACTGCTCGAGTTCCTGCTTGAGAGCTTCGAGTTTCTCACCGCGGTTTTCCACTGCATCAAGCCGTGCTGCGGCTTTTTCCCGGCGCTCCAGCACATCATCAAGTGAAGGGCCGTACTTGCGTTTTAGAGACTCAATCAGATTGAGGCGCTCTTCAAGAGCTGCGGCCTCCCGTGGATCGATGTCGAGTTCTTCGGCGTAGTCAGTGAGGCTGCTTTCGAGTTCCTGTAGTTCCAGAGCGGCGGCCTCCAGTCCACTGGTGCGCTCGGCAATCGAGGGATCTAGTTTCTGGAGTTCTCGCACCATGCGCTGCACCTCGGCAATCCGTTCGATGGCGCCTTCTTCACCACCCAGTGCGGCGACGGCTGCCGACGCACTCTCCGCCAAACGACTGGAGTTGCTGGCACGTCGCCAGCGGTCCTCGAGGTCCTGCTGCTCCTCAGGTTTGATGTTGGCGCCATCTATTTCTTCCAACTGATGGCGCAGTAATTCGAGTTCTTGATCGCTGGCCGCTTCTGCATCGCGCAGCTCGTTGTAGGTATTTTGTCTGTCGCGCCATTCGCGGTGAGCCTTGCGATAACTGGAGAGTGCGTCATCCGCGTCCGCATAGGCATCGAGCATGGCGAGTTGGCGCTCGGTCGAGAGCAGCGATTGGTGATCGTGGGGCCCATGGAGGTCGACGAGATGCTCGCCAATGCGTTTGAGCAGATGGAGGGTAACCGGAGAGTCGTTGATGAATTGCCGGTTGCTGCTCTGGCCGATACTGCGCCGGATGATGAGTTGCCTGTCGTCGAGAGGATCCAGTCCGCCCTCCTCGAGTATTGCTGCAATGGCCCTGGTTTCGCGAAGTTCAAACACGGCTTCCACACTGCACTGATCCTCACCGGTGCGGATCAGGGATTTGTCCGCGCGCTCACCAAGAACGAGTTTGAGAGCGCCGACAATCACGGACTTACCAGCACCGGTTTCGCCGGTTACCCCGACCAGCCCTTGCCCTAGTTCCCAGACGAGTTCATCGACGAGGGCGAGATTGCGGATCTTGATATGTGTGAGCATGCGGATTGCGGGACTGACGGCATTATGCAAGGCTTGTCCCCGGAATCAATGGCGGCGAAACCTTCCTTCACATTTCTTGGTACGGGGACCTCGGTTGGGGTGCCGGTGATCGGCTGCGGCTGTGAGGTCTGTGTTTCCAAGGATCCCTGCAACAAGCGCACCCGCTCCTCGGCCCTGTTGCGCTATGGGGAACTCAGCCTGCTCATCGATAGCGGGCCGGATCTACGCGAACAGTCGCTGCGTGAGGGATTCAAGAGCCTGGATGCCGTGATCTACACCCACGAGCATGTCGACCACGTGGTCGGATTCGACGAGTTGCGTGCTTTCTGCTGGCGTCGCAAGGATCCGCTGCCACTCTACGCCTCCCGGGAGACCCTCGCCGCCCTCGAGCGCATGTTCCGCTGGGCTTTTTCCAACGAAAACAAATACAAGGGCTATGTGCGTCCCGAAGCGCGGGTCATTGAGGGGCCCTTTGAGGTGGGGGACGTTCAGATCACCCCTTTGCCCGTCGAGCACGGCGCGGTGAAGGTCAACGGCTACCGTTTTGATGCTCCGGAGATGAAGTCCATCGTCTACATGCCGGATGTGAAACGTATTCCGGAGTCCACCCTCGAGCTCATGCAGGAGCTCGACGTGCTGGTCATCGATGCCCTGCGTGACCAGGAGCACGCCACCCACTTTACGACAGCTGAGGCGCTGGGCATCATTGATCTGCTCCAGCCCAAGCAAGCATGGCTAACCCATCTGAGCCATGAAAACGAGCACACCAAACTTGAGCAGGGCCTGCCCAAGGGGGTCTTGGTGGCCCATGATGGCTTGGTTCTTGATCTTTAGGGGCATTTGCAGGGGATGATCCCTATCCTTGCACGCTTGGCCCTGCTCCACCTAATCTAGACGCAATGGGATGCGTTAAATTGTTGGCCTTATTGTGGTTCATTCTGGCCACCGGTCTTGCGGCTTTGGAGCCAAAGGCCATTGCCGTGCTCTACAACTCGGCGGATCCCGAGTCCATGGAACTCGCTCGCTTCTATGCCCAACGACGCGCAATTCCCGAGCAAAACCTAGTTGGCTTGCAGATGCCCAGGCAGGCCGAAATTACGCGCGAGCAATACGAGCAAAGCATCGCCGCCCCCTTGCGTAAGGTCTTCGATGAACGCGCTTGGTGGAAACGCGAGCGCAATGCCCGGGGTGTGCTCGCACCCGGCTACAACCGCATTCGTGTATTGCTGTGCATGCGCGGGGTACCTCTCAAGATCCGGATGACTCCGCCTGCTGATGACAAGCCCGTTCAGGATCGCAACAAGCAGCCTTTCGCCGGTCACGATGAGGCCTCTGTCGACTCCGAGTTGGCGCTTTTTGGCATTGGCAGCTACCCCCTAGAGGGTGCCCAACGAAGCGCCTACTTCGGCCAAGACAAAACCATTGAGCAAGCAGGCTTGCCCGGACTTGTGCTGACTTGCCGCATCGAAGCTCCCACTCTGGCAACCTCCAGGCGCATGATCACCGATGCCATTGAGGTGGAGCAAACTGGGCTATGGGGTTTCCATCAGATCGACATCTCCAAAAAGTATCCCCAGGGTGATGACTGGCTGGAAAACATCGTCAAAGAAAACCTCAAACTCGCTCTGCCTACCGCGGTTGACCGCTTCAGCGCGACCCTGCCGAGCCACTATCCCTCGCGTGACCTTGCATGTTACTACGGTTGGTATGACTGGAACCTGAGCGGGCCCATGCTCAACTCAGCTTTCCGCTTCCGCAAGGGGGCCGTGGCCATCCATATTCATTCCTACAGCGCCCAGCAGTTGCGCGATCCCAAGCAGAATTGGTGTGGGGGACTGCTTGAGGCTGGGGCTGGCGCGACCGTCGGCAACGTTTACGAACCCTACCTTGGCCTGACCCACCACCTTGATGTTTTGCACAAGCGCCTGCTTGCCGGTCACACCTGGGTGGAGGCGAGTTGGATGGCCTTGCCGGCTGTGTCCTGGCAGGCAGTTACCTTGGGAGATCCGCTCTACCGGCCATTTAAGCATCTGGACGGCAGTGGCAAGGTGCTCGATGGGGACCGTGAGTATCGCGCCCTGCGTGCTGCCATGACTCGCTGGGGTGACAAACCCGGCGAGCGCATTGTCCAACTTAAACAGGCGGCCCTTCGCATGGAGAGTGGCATTTTCATGGAAGCCATTGCCCTAGAAAGCCTTGAGCGGGGAGACAGCGAAAAGGCTGGCACACTGCTGGTGCAGGCACGCGAGCTCTACACGGAGCAGGCCGATCACTTGCGTCAGGACCTGCAGCGCATCGCCATTCTGCGCAGTGCGGGTCAGAAAGATCTCGCGCTCGGCCGTTTGCATGCATTGGCCAAATCCTACGCCGAACTATCAGAAGTCAAAGCCGTCCACGCCTGGATCCAGGAAATCGACCCGCCGCCAAAAAAGCCAAGCGAATGACCTACGAATTCCTGCTCGAGAGTGTGTGGCATCCTCCGCTTCTGTTCGGTGGGGACCATTCTGTGGTGTTACCGGCTCCACTTGAGCTCAAGGGTCTTTGGTGGAGCGGGGGACTCGGCCGCGAACTGCGCACCAACTGTGGTCAGCAGGTGCTCATCGAACACCCAGGTCAGTGGAATCGCAGCGAGGGGCCCGACTTTCTGGGGGCGCAATTGCAGATCGAGGGTCAGGCCCATATTGGCAACATCTGCATCGATGAATACGCTGCCGATTGGACGCATGAAAAGCGCGAGCAAAACGCGGCCTACAATCAGGTCGTTCTTCAGCTGACCTTTCGCCCCGGCGAGCATGGGCCCATCATGCGCCATGGAGAGGGTCGCGAAGTGCCCCACGTCATCGTGCATGAGCGCGACATTGCCGACAGCATGAACCGGCCCCAGCGCGAGATCGCCATCAGTAGCCCCGGCCGTTGCGTCCACCCTTTGCGCAAGATGGGCAAGCCAGCCCTCGAAAAACTGCTCAAGGCGGCGGCCAAGTACCGGGCCAAGCGCTTGGCGGTGCGCGCCCACCGCGCCATCGAGATGCACGGTCGGGATCAGGTTCTCTACGAGGCCTGTGCCGAGGCCCTGGGTTATCCGGACAATCGCATCTCGCTGCAGGCACTCGCCCAGCGGGTCTCCTTGGCCAGCATGCACCGCGTTTCCACCCCGGGAGAGGCCGAGGCCAGACTCTTTGGCGTCGCCGGTTTTCTGGAACCCTACATCGAACCCTTGGTGCGCCCCGAAACCCGCGACTACCGCCGAGATTTGTGGGAGGCGTGGCTTGAGCAGCGTGAAAGTGCCGAGTTCTGCGAGCGACAGGCCTTGCGTTGGGTTATTGGAGATCAGCGACCAGCCAATCACCCCCAGCGCCGGGTCGGTGCCCTGGCCACCGTGCTTCGCCACTGGGAGCAACTCACTCGGCTGGCCTTTGCCGAGCCCTTCGAGTTCAAGCCACTGGCCGACATGCTGGGCGCCATTTCTCATCCATTTTGGTCGCAGCATCACAAGCTGAGTGGTCCGGCTGCCCGGCAACCCTACACCCTCTTTGGCAGGGCCCAAGCGGTGGATCTGGCCGCTCGCCTGCTGGTGCCGCTCGCTTTGGTCGAAGAGCGCATGACTTGGCATGAGTATTACAAGCTGCGCTTTTCGGGTTTGAGCACTGATATCCGCGATGCGGCTCGACGCCTAATCGGGGAAAAGGACAAAGAGCGCAAGTGGACGCGGCGCGTCCTTCACCAGCAGGGCCTTTTGCAAGTCGATCAGGACTTCTGCCTCGAGCTTTTGAATGGCCAAGAGGCGCTTTATGGAGAACAGTTGCAGCAGTGGAGATGATCATTACCCTCAACGGCAAGACTCGAGAATTCTCAGGTCCCATGAGTGTCAGCCAACTGCTCGCGGAGTTGGGATTTGAGAGCAGGCCGGTGGTCGTGGAGCTCAATCAGGAGCCGGTTTTTCCCCGTGACCACGCTGAAAGACAAGTCGAAGACGGCGCCGTTGTCGAAATCGTAGCACTGGCTGCGGGAGGCTAGTAAAACCTGACATTTTTGCCTTGATCCCATGGATGGTCAATTTCATTGTCCCACCCCTGTCCACGAGATCTTCGATCTCCGCGACATTTCAACAATCCGGTGTAGCTCAGCGGCAGAGCGGGTGGCTGTTAACCACTAGGTCGTTGGTTCGATCCCAACCGCCGGAGCCATTTGAAAGGCCCGGGTCCGAAAGGACCGGGGCCTTCTCCTTTCGGATGTCGAAGTGATCGTGTGGACCGTTTTGCAGACTGTTTCGTGCCCGAAGGTAGCAACTCACAGTTTGGGTGTGACCGAGCCCACCAGTTTGGTGCCATCGGGCTTTTGAACTTCCACCCACCACTTCACCCCTTCGGGCAGAGGCGATGGAGCCATGGTGTGGATGTCGTAGTCATCGTGTGACGGGGTATACACCCCCTTGCCCACCTGAGAAAGGGTGCGGTCCTCAGTGCCGATCCATGCGCGCACGATGCTCGCACCATTATCCTTGTAGGGCAGCTTGATGACGAGGTGGCCTTCCTTGCCGGCTGCGAGGCTGCCGTGAGCCTGTGCGGCCTGCATATCAAGGTCGCCCACTTTGAAGGATCCAAGCTCGGTTTCTTCACCGTGGTCGTGATCGCCGTGGTCTTCACGATTCTCAACATTACCTTCGCCGTGTGGATGGTCATGATCGTCGTGTGGATGGTCGTGACCGGACTTCTTCTCGCCGCAGGCGATGAGGCCAACCGAGAAGGCGAGGATGGGCAGCATCAAGTGTTTCTGTTTCATGGTGTTGTTTTTGGTTTGTTGGATTGGTGTTGTGGATCGGGTTGCTTGACATTGACGCCATGGAGTGCCGCATAACCGGCGGGGACCACGACAAGATTGAGAAAAGTGGAGGATAGAAGGCCGCCTAGAATAACCACCGAGAGAGGCGCCAGGATTTCGTTGCCGGATTTGTCGGCTTGTAGAACAATGGGCACCACTGCGAGAGCTGCCGTGAGCGCGGTCATCAGAATGGGAACAAGCCGCTCTGCCGAGCCCTGGACAATGGCCTCATACATGCTGTGGTTCTCATGGTTCATCAGGTATTGGTAGTGATTTACCAGCAGGATGCCGTTGCGCACGGCGATGCCGAAAAGGGTGATGAAGCCGACCATGCTCGCTATCGAGATAACGGGTGCCACGTAGTGGCCTGCACCGAAGAGCGCGAGAGTGTTGCTGAAGATGCCCGGGGACTCGGTGAGATAGATCGCCACGATACCGCCAATGAGAGATAGCGGGAGGTTGACCATGACCAACAGGGCGATGCGCGCCGAACCAATGGCGAGCTGGAGCATGATCAGAATGATGACGACCACTAGTCCACTGAAGATCAGAATGGTGCGGCTGGCGTTTTTCTGGGCCTCGAACTGCCCGCCATACCTCACACTGTAACTGTATTTCTGGACGATGGGGTCGACCAGTAGCCTGACTTGCTCAACCAGGTCTCCGAGGTTGTGAGTTTCTTCGACGTTGAGCGTGACCACCGCCTTGCGTTGAGCGTTCTCGCGCGCAATGAGGTTGGAAGTCATCTCCGGCCCGATGTCGGCGACTTCGTGCAGACGCACCATCGCACCTCCTTTGCCACGCAAGATGAGTTGGTCAAGATCACGTATTTCGTCGTGTTCGTTGTCCTGCAGGCGCACGGCCAGATTGTAGCGTCTCACGCCTTCGTTGATTTGCGCCACCGTGACGCCAAAGATGGCGTTGCGAACCTGCTGGGCCGCAGCCTGGGGCGTCAGCCCGTATGCGGCGAGGTCCGCGGGTCGGTATTCCACCGGCAGTGATTGGATCATGACCTCGCGATTGGCGGCCACATCGCGAGCGCCTGGTAGTGGCTTGAGCGCAGCTTCGATTTCCTTGGCGATGATGCGCAAGGTGGCGAGGTCATCACCATAAACATTGATGGCGATCGCGGCGGGGGTGCCTGAGAGAATGTGACTTAGGCGGTGTTCAATGGGCTGGCCAATGTTGGTGGTGATGCCGGGAACCTGTTCGAGGATGGCGCTTACTCTCTGGCGCACCTCTTCCCTGCGATAGCCAGACTCCATGGTGATTTCGATTTCCGAGTTGCTGACGGGCTCCGCATGTTCATCTCGTTCGGCACGACCGGTGCGTCGGGTGACGCTACGAACTCCTTCAATTTCGAGAGTCTGTTTTTCGAAGGCCGCGGCCATGCGATCACTGGCGTCCAGTGACGTGCCCGGAGGGGCAAAGAGGCCGACAGTGAAGGTGCCCTCATTGAACTCGGGCAAAAAGGAGCGTCCGTAGGTCGAGGCCAGCCACAGGGACAGGCAGGTTGCGGCCAGGGCTGCGCCCAACACGGCTTTTCTCCACGTGAGTGCCCAGCGAAGAGTCGGCAGATACCAATTTTTGAGTATGCGTACCAGTGGGGTGTCCTTGTCATGCCCGTGATGGTCTTTGGCCTTGATCATGAAGCGGCACATGGCAGGGGTAACAGTCAGCGCCACCAGCAGCGAGGCGATGATGGATACGCCGAACGCAATGCCAAGCGGGCGAAAAAAACGTCCCTCGATGCCTTCAAGAAACATCAAAGGCATGAAAACAAGCACGATGATTACCGTGGCAAAGACCATGGCAGGTCGGATCTCGTTGCTGGCATCCAGGATGACCTCAAGTCGTGGACGCCGTTGGGTTTCCGGCTTGGCGGCATTCTCATTGAGGCGGCGAAAGACGTTTTCAACGTCGATGATGGCATCATCGACCAGGCTGCCCACGGCTATCGCCAGCCCGCCAAGGGTCATCACGTTGATGGTCTGATTCATCCAGTCGAGCACCAGTATTCCGGCGGCAAGCGATAGCGGGATGGCTGTGAGTGTGATGACCGTCGTGCGGGCATTGAGGAGGAAGAGTATGAGGATGGCCGCAACGATGATGGCGGCATCGCGCAGTGCATGAACCACGTTGTTGACCGACAGGTCGATGAAGTCGGCCTGTCGGAAGATCTGGCGGTTCACCTTGAGTCCGGAGGGCAGGGTGGGTTCCAGCTCATCGAGCATGACGTCAATGGCTTCGGTGACAGCAAGTGTGTTGGTGCCGGGTGCCTTCTGCACGGTCATGACTACGGCACTGGATCCGCCGTCCGCTCCCGTCCCGCGTTTCGGGGCGGGGCCCAGGCGGACTTCGGCGACGTCACCGATGGTTAGGGGAAACTGGTCATGATACTTGATCACGGTGCCCGCGATGTCGGCCACCGAACGGACCCGTCCACTCTGACGGACAGGGAGTTCGAGTGAGTCGACATCGCGAAGGTAGCCCGCGCTCAGGGTGCTATGGGATGCGCCTGCAGCCATGGCGACATCCTCAATGGTCAGATCGTATAGTCTCAGTTCGTCCTGGCTCACAAGCACCTGGTATTCGGGTAGCTCACCACCAATTACCGTGATCTGGGACACCCCGGGAATGGCGAGCAGTTTGTTGCGAAGCTCGAATTCCGCGTAGGAACGCAGTTCCATGTCGCTGAGCTGGCTACCGGGTGATGATACGGCCAAGAGCATGATTTCCCCGGTGATCGAAGCGATGGGCGTCATCTCGGCGTGGGCATCTGGCGGCAGGTTCTCGCGTACGGAATCGAGCCGCTCGGACACTAGTTGGCGCGCCGTCATGA